>NZ_CAWUDO010000128.1:0-17788 GCF_963920935.1 Nostoc sp. CCY 9925
ACTCTGGTCATACCCCTCTATTTTCTAGAGGCTCTTACCAGAAACGAGCCGCACCGCTGCTGCCTATATTGCTGTGCCAGCATTGGTGCCTTTGACGGTGTGCAAACAAGTAAATTTATCCGTCCTATATGGCAATGCTTCCGTATCTCCGTTTGCTTATGCCAATTATGGTTTTCTTCTTTGCGGCGTTGTGGGAGATGTCGATTCAGGTTATCAGTTCGGTCAATTAGCTTTAAGTTTGGTGTCCAAGTTAAATGCTCAAGAAATCAAAGCTAAAACACTCTTTATAGTAAATATATTTATCCGACCTTGGAAACAGCATTTGAGAGAAGCTTTAGAGCCTTTGATGTCAGCTTACTCCACCGGAATCGAGACAGGAGATTTAGAATATGCAGGCTACAATCTACTGCAATACTCCTGTTTAGCTTACTTTAGTGGCAAAGAACTGACTGCCTTTGAAAGAGAGATAGCAATCAACAGAAATGCTATTCATAAAATCAAGCACGAAACAGCGCTGAATTATATAGAAACTTATTGGCAGGCTATCTTAAATCTGCTTGGAAAAAGTGAAAATATTTGCTGCCTAAAGGGTGAAGCTTACGATGAGCAGATAAAGTTGCCATTGTACGAGCAAGGGAAGGATAAAGCGGGGATTGCATACGTATATTGGAACAAATTTTTACTTAGTTATTGGTGTGAAAATTACTCAGAAGCGATTGAAAATAATGCCATAGCAGAGAAGTATTTGGACGGATTAGTAGGATTGCCCGTTCTTCCTATTTTCAATTTCTATGATTCTTTAATACGGCTGGCGGTGTATGGCGATAATTTGCAGCCTGAGCAGCAGGGCATTCTCCATCGCGTCCAAGCTAATCAAGAAAAAATGCAAAAATGGGCACATCACGCCCCGATGAATTTCTTGCACAAATTCTATTTAGTGGAAGCAGAACGGCATCGAGTTTTAGGTGAAAAAATAGAAGCGATTGAGATGTATGATCAAGCGATCGCTCTTGCTAAAGAGAACGAATACATCAACGAAGAAGCATTAGCCCACGAACTTGCAGCTAAATTCTATCTGTCATGGGGTAAACAAAGCATTGCCCAAACCTATATGACCAATGCCTACTACGCTTATGGTCATTGGGGAGCTGTTGCTAAAGTCAAAGACTTAGAATCAAAATACCCGCAATTGCTCGTCCGAGCTTCAAATACAGAAAAACTAGCAACAAAGCACCTAGAAATTCTTCAAACTAGTTCTACTACTACCGGAGGCTCTCATCTTCTCGACTTGATGACAGTGATGAAAGCTTCACAGGTGCTTTCAGGAGAAATGGTGCTAAGTCGCTTGCTGGAAAAATTGATGAAAAATGTCATCGAAAATGCTGGCGCTCAACAAGGTTACTTTATTGCCAAGCACGAGAATCAATGGATGCTAGAAGCAGCGGGAATGGTTGAAGGTAAAGACGTTAGCGTTGTTGTTAACTCGCAGTCAGAAACTAATTCACCTTTACTACCAGTTGGCTTATTCAACTATGTCGAGAGAACCAGAGAAAATCTAGTTTTAGACGATGCTCTAAAAGACTTCCGCTTTGTGGCTGATGCTTATATTGCCACTTACCAATCTAAGTCGATTTTATGTTTGCCACTGATTCACTCTGGCAAGCTTACTGGTATTCTTTACCTGGAAAATAATCTTATTCCTGGTGCTTTTACGCCAGAACAGGTGAAGGTGCTGAGTTTATTGACAGCCCAAATTTCCATAGCCATTGATAACGCCCGTCTCTATACCAATTTGCAGACTTACTCACAAGAACTCGAAGTTAAAAACGCAGCTTTGCAAGCATCTGAAACGGGAGAGCGAGAAAAAGTCGAACAACTCCAACAATATCTGGACAAACTTCAAAAAACCCAGGCTCAACTTGTGCAAACTGAGAAAATGTCCAGCTTAGGGCAACTGGTAGCCGGCGTTGCTCACGAAATCAACAACCCAGTCAATTTTATCTTTGGCAACCTCAACCATGCTAATGAATATACCCAAGAGTTGCTAAGACTACTGGAACTCTATCAAAAACATTACCCATCGCCCCATCCAGAAATTCAGGAAGAAACCCAAGCCATCGATCTGGAATTTCTGCTAGAAGATTTGCCCAAACTATTATCCTCTATGCGGGTAGGGGCAGACCGGATTCGTAAAATTGTTGCTTCTCTGCGAACCTTCTCGCGTATGGACGAAGCTGAGAGAAAAGCTGTGAATATTCATGACGGTATTGACAGTACCTTGATGATTCTGCAACACCGCCTGAAAGGGAAGCCAGAGCATTCAGGTATTGAGATTATCAAAAATTATGGCGACCTGCCCCTAGTGGAATGCTATGCAGGAGAATTAAATCAGGTGTTTATGAATGTGTTGAGTAATGCGATCGATGCTTTAGAGGAGTCATTAGTAACCAATCCAGAAAAAATGACTAGCCCAAGCATTACTATTCACACCGAACAAGTGAATGCTCATGAAGTCGAAATCCGCATTGCAGATAACGGTCTGGGTATGCCGGAGCCTGTTCTACGACGCCTGTTCGATCCTTTCTTCACTACAAAACCTGTGGGTAAAGGTACGGGTATGGGCTTGTCGATTAGTTACCAAATTGTCAACGAAAAACACGGCGGCTTACTCTATTGCAAGTCAGAAGTAGGTGGGGGTGCAGAGTTTATTATCCGCATTCCGGTTTCGCTGGAAACCAGCAAGCAACGTTGATGCGATCGCTCACAGCACAATACGCTTGGCTTTGTGGAAATTTATCTGTTTAGGCACGGAGGGGGAGCAGGGGGCAGGGGAGGCAGGGGGAGAGAAAAAGGCTTATCTCAACCGTATTGGCTTATAGCAGGCAACAGACAAAGAAAGTCTATTGGTGTTGGAGTTTTATGAGCAGTTTAGGACATAAAAACTATGCTTCAACTGATATAGCCGTAGTCACACAGGTTAGGACATTTTGAAAGCATGGAAGCTAGGAATGGTAATACTTTTACCTCCTGCCTCCTGCCTCCTGCCTTCTGCCTTCTGCTATAAATTCAGGAGACCGAAAAGTTTGGCGATCGCTCTGTAATAAATGGCTGTTTCAGTGGAGTTTTGCTTAAAAACGTGCTTTTAAACTGAACTTCCCCCCTGAAGAAAGTTCCATCTTCCGGTCGGTGAGCGGGACCGAACCGCATCTGCCTACTCCCCACTTTCTAATAACGGTAGACAAATCGTAAAAGTCGCCCCCTGATTGGCGGCGCTGCTGGCTGTGATACTGCCTTGATGGGCTTCAATGATGCGCTTGGCGATCGCTAACCCCAAACCGTTACTGCTACCTTTGCGAGAGGGGTCTGTTGTGTAAAACTGCTCAAAAATCCGGGGTAAATCATTCTCACTAATACCTAATCCCTGGTCTTGAATTTTCACGATCGCTTGTTTACCTTTGGTGTACCCAGAAATAAACACCAAAGAATCGGGTACTGAGTGTTTAATAGCGTTATCTAGCACATTTAAAATAGCCTGTAATAGTCGCTCTGGATCGCCTCGTAATTTTAAATCAACTACGTTTAACCGCACAGATACGCCAATGGCTTGCATCCTGGGTTCCATCGCATTGACAGCACGACTAATCAGACCGCGCAGTGAAAAGTTCTGCTGTTCGAGTTGAGTAACTCCTGCTTCTAAGCGTCCTAAATCCAGCAAATCATGAATTAGTTGTGATAAGCGTTTGATTTCATTGTCAATTGTTTGGAAAAAGCGATCGCGTAATTGGGGTTCTGCGTCTGCGCCACTTCTGAGTGCATCTACCGTTACCTGCACGTTGCTGATGGGTGTACGAAGTTCGTGGGAGACATTTGCTAAAAAAGCCCGACGTTCTTGATCTAAAGAAGCCAGTCGTTGACTCATGCGGTTGAGTTCTGCCGCTAATTGATCCAACTCATTGTTTTCATGGATAATCAGCTTGTCGCCAAAATGACCAGTACCCAGGCGAATCGCAAAGTTTTGCATGGTTTCAATTGGTTTTGAGAGACTGCGAGCAAAACGAGTGCTGATTAAGGCACAGAGCAAGATTGTAACCGCGAGAGTTCCCATAACGCTCCAAATCACTGTTGCAAACTGACGCTGAAACTGATCCAAAGTGATGGACATTCGCAGTACGCCCAGTAATCTACCGTGACGCGCAATTGGTCGAGCAATGTAGAGACGGTCTTCGGTTGATAAAACTCCTTTTGCCATCCCTTGTGCGGGACGATTTTGCAGAGCTGCCGATAGTCCGGGAACTTTGTACCAGTCTGTAACTTGTTTGTCTCGGAGTGGATCGGAAGTTGCTAAGAGGTGGGCTTGTTGATTGAAAATGCGGAGTGTGACAGTTTGTGGCGCTCCATACCGCCGCACTAGCAATTCTACCCGTTGGAGATCGTTTTCTTCTAAAGCATCTGCGGCACTCTCACTCAAGGCCGCTGTCCAATTCTCCAAATCCATGAGTCGCGATCGCATGAAGTAAGCATGGAACGACCACAGGATATAGCCTGCCATCAAGGAAGTTCCCAAAGCTATCAATAACAGATACGTGGCTAGGAGCTTAGCATGAATGGAATTTAATTTGATTCTAGGCAACCAGCCCATCTTTTACACTAATTATCTAAACGACGGCGTAATACTGTTTTAATGCGTGCTAGGAGTTCGCGAGTGTTGAAAGGCTTGGTGACATAATCATCTGCTCCCGCTTCCAAGCCCCAAATTTTATCAATATCTTGATCTTTTGCCGTCAACATCACAATGGGAACATCCGAAAATGCCCGAATTCGCCAACAGACTTCCATGCCATCAACCTCTGGCAGCATCAAGTCTAGCAAAATTATATCTGGTACTTGCTTGTGGAATTGTTTAATCGCACTATGTCCATCGGCTGCTGTTGTTACCGTATAACCTTCTTTTTCCAGTGTATAGGTCAGGCTTTCGCACAGTGGTGCTTCATCATCCACTAGTAAGATATGCGGCATTTGAAGTTTAGCATTAACATTAATTTCTAATTTTAACTTCTCAATGGAGTTGCTTTTTTGCCATCCGTCTGTGGGTCTGACTTTTCACGTCATGTGGAAAAGCTAACGCAAAACCTAACCCCCCAGCCCCCTTCCCTACTAGGCTATCCATTAGTCACATCTTTCTTTACAATCTTGAAACGTTTGTTTTGTAGGCATCTTAAACACTGAGGTGTGAGGCATACTTGACAAATTGGCTCTTAATATTCTCGCTAAAATTAGGTTTTTATTGAGAATTAACAACAGACCAATAAGGGTTGTAAGAAACGTGAGTGAATACTCTCGCAAATGTTGAGAAAGATCCGGGTAATGGATAGCCTACTAGGGAAGGGGGAGAAATCAAAGCCTCTCTCCTTGCAGGGGAGAGGAATGGAAGCGGGGTTTTCCAGATACCGTGAAAAGTCAGGTCTGTGGGTGGGAAGTAGGGAGTCGGGGGCGGAGGGGCGAATAATAATACCAATTCAAAATTCAAAATGACGCTCGCGGACACGGCTTAGCTGCGCTAACAAAATTCAAAATTAAGAAAGCCAGATATAACAAAGGTTTGGGAATATGTAAGTAGGTCGGTGTTGAAAATTGTCGTTATGACAAGGCAGGAGGCAGGAGGCAGAAGGGAAAAGCTTTTTGAGCAACTTTACTTTCCGTTACATACTTTGATTTTTTTGCGCCATTCTACTTATCTGTCGCATTCTTTTTTCAAATTGGTATAATTCATTGAGTCATCAGTCAACGAATCTTAATTACCAATTCTGAATTCTAAATTCTGAATCCTCAATTTTTAAATACTTGGTGTAATATTTTCAACAATTCTTTGGCTGTGTACGGTTTCGATAAAACTGCTTGTATATTATTATCAAGAGCTTCAGTAAAGACTTCCATTGAGTTAAGTCCGCTAGAGGCAATAACTTTAACTTGCTTGTTCATTTTTTGCAAGGTGCGAATAGCGGTAATTCCATCCATTTCCGGCATCATGATATCCATCAATACAGCTTTAATTTGTTGCTTGTACTGGGCATAAAGGGCGATCGCTTCAATGCCGTTACTGGCAGCAAGTATCTGATAATTGTGATTTTCGAGAATGATTTTAGCAATATCACGAATTTGAGCTTCGTCATCTACAACTAAAATTAATTCTCCCTCTCCTTGGTGCGCTTCTGAATTTTCTACATTCAATAATTGGGTTGCTTTGACTGCTGGTAAAAAAACTTTAAATTTGCTGCCTTTACCAACTCGGCTGGAGACTTTAATAAAACCGCCGTGGCTTTTAATAATGCCAAGTGCGGTTGAAAGTCCTAAACCAGTGCCTGTATTAACCCCTTTTGTAGTAAAAAATGGCTCAAAAATTTTATCTAAGATTTCTGACGGTATACCCATTCCATTATCGGCAACAGTAATCACAATATAATTGCCAACTTTGGCATCAATATTCATTTTGGTATAAGCTTCATCAATGAACTGATTTATCGCCGAAATTTGGATATTGCCGCCATCTGCAATAGCGTCACGGGCATTTACTATTAGATTCATCAACACTTGATGTAGTTGTGTGGTGTCTCCACTTACAGCCCAAATATCTTCTGCGATCGCGGTAGAAAATTCAATAGATTTAGGGAATGTTTGCTTAGCAATTTGAATAATTTCTGAAATCAGGTACTCAACTTGGATAATTGTGTGCTCTCCTTTAAATCCTCGCGCAAATGACAAGACTTGCTTGACTAATGTTGCTCCGCGTTTAGCGTTACTTTCTACAAATGCCATTAGCTGCTGACAATGCTCTTCGTCTTGGAAAAATTTGTCTTGTAACAATTGAGATGCGGCTAAAATTGGTGTCAATATATTATTTAAGTCGTGGGCAATGCCCCCTGCAAGGGTACCAATGCTTTCCAATCGCTGGGTACGAAAAAACTGCTCTTGGAGTTGTTTCTTTTCTGTAATATCTGTGTCAACACAAAGGATTGATTTGGGTTTACCGTTTGCATCCTGCATTAATGTCCAACGGCTTTCGACGACAATTTTCTTACCGGATTTGGTAATTTTATTTAACTCACCTTGCCAAGAACCAGTTTCAATTACGCTTTTTAATGGCACTTCTAATTGCGGTTGAGTTTCTGCTTGAAACAAAATCTCTCGGGAATCTTTTCCCACAACCTCTGTGGAAAGCCAACCGTAGATCCGCTCTGCACCTTTATTCCAAAATAATATTTGAAATTGTAAATCTCGAACTAATATAGCATCGGTGGCAATATCAAGTAGAGCCGCTTGTTCGGAGATTTTTTGTTCGTTGAGTTTGCGATCGGTGATATCTCTGTTTGTGCCGATCATCCGTATCGGCTCACCGATTTCGTTATAGTATACCTGACTTGTGCAATTTAACCAGTGTATACTGCCATCAGGCCACACAACCCGATATTCTGTGGTTCCTCTTCCTTGTTCAATAACACGGGTTATGCTTGCAACTACAGATTCGCGGTCTTCTGGATGGACTAAATTCAGGTACTCTTCAAAGGGCGGACATGAAGTGCCGCAAGGCAAACCATAAAGTACTCCCATATTGGCAGACCAAATAACGGTGTTGGCCGTCAGGTTCCTGTCCCAAATGCCCATCTGGGCAGTTTTCAAAGCTAAATTCAATCGCGCTTCACTTTCTTGCAGTGATTCTTCAGCGAGTTTGCGCTCGGTGATATCTTGGGCGATACCACTATAATATTTAATTTTTCCTTGCGGATCGCATATGGGAAAACCCCGATTCCAAATCCAGCGTAACGAGCCATCTAGTCGGAAAATCCGATATTCTGCTGAAGCTGACTGATTATTCAGTAGTTGTTCTATGAGTTTGCTGGCGCGATCGCGATCGTCTGGATGAACTGTGTCTATCAAAAACTCTGACTGCTCAAATAAATTCTCACAAGAACGACCCCAAATTTCCTCATAAGCAGGACTAATGTACAAAGGATGCAATGAATCAGGATTAGCAATCCAGATAACTGCTTGGGTGTTTTCGGCAAAATTGCGAAATTTCTCCTCACTTTGAGGCAATGCTTCTTCGGCAATTTGGCGATGCTGTAGTGCTGCTTGCTGTTCGGTAATGTCTCTTCCTACCCCTTGGATTTCAACAATTTCTCCTTTTTCATCTTTAATCCCAATACTCTTCCATTCAAACCAGCGGATACCGTTGACAGTCAATCCACGTCGCTCACCAGTTGTCAAGGAATGAGACGAAGATATTAAATTTGTTATATTTTCCATGACTTGCGGCAAGTCATCTGGATGAAGAAACTCAAAAACCGACTGACCACGAAACTCATCTTCTTTCCAGCCGAAGGTTTGACAAGCAGCAACATTGGCAAACGTCAACCGCCCTTGCAAATCAATGCGGATAATAATCTCCGTTTGGCTTTGTACGAGTTGGCGATAAAGGTTTTCACTTTGTCTTAATGCCTCTTCGGCCCGTTGGCGTTGGCTAATTTCTTGTTGCAACAGTATGTTGGACACAACAAGTTCTGCTGTCCTTTCTGCCACTCGTGTTTCCAACTCATCGTTAGCTAGGCGCAGTACTTCTTTTGCTTGTTGCCGTTCGCTAATATTGCGAAGTAACCAGCGCCAGCCAACCTGCTCACCTTGTGAGTTGTATATGGCAGCCACTTTGATGCTAGCCAGGAAAGGTTTCTTTTTCCGTGGTTTTAAGGAAATTTCCCACTCCTGCACCTGTTGGCAATTATTCAGTTGGGTGGTAAAGGTCTGGCGGTCTTCCTGAGCAACAAACACAATTAATGGTTTATTGACCAAATATTCTTGAGACATAGCAAGCAACGTCGCTGCTGCACGGTTAGCCTCTTGAATGACACCTGCTGCATCAGTTACCAAGTAACTATCTGGAGCGAACTCAAATAAATCCTGGTAACGCTGCCGCTCTAATTCTACTAGCTCACGAGCAGCGAGTAGTTCTTGATTTTGTTGCCGCAGTTCTTCTTCTACTGCCTGGACTTCTTCGAGGGCTTGCTGAAGTTCCTGATTAACCTCCATGATTTCACGAGATTGTGCCTCAACCCATAGTTTTAAGTGATTTTGAGTTTGGCAGCGCACTTGGTCTATTTCAATTTGCTGATTAACCTGCTTGAATTCATCTGTGGGTTTTTCTAAAGATTGCTGTAATCCTTCAACAACCCCAGCCATTTTTATCAAATCAAACGCTCGTAGTAAGTTAGCCTCATTGATGATTCCTACAAATTGTCCGCTATCGTCTAAAACCGGCAAATGGTGAATTTGGTGCTGGCGCAATAACGATAAGGCTATAAAAATATCCTGAGAATCTGATTCTCTGAGGGTAACAACTGGCTGCTTCATCACCTGAGCCATTGTCACCGTCGATAAGTCAATTCCATCAGCTATGAGTCTAACTACATCCTTTTGTGTAAAAATACCTAATAATTTTCTTGCCTCGATAACCAAGACGCAATCAGTTAATGATTGACATCTAAGGCTTAAATCCGATGAAATATCTAAGCTCGTTGGTGCATATTTATTACATCTTTCTTGACTCATTAAGACAATAGCTTCGACTACATAACTATCAGGGCTAATCGTTAATGGAGTACGATGAATAACCTGATGTAAGGTAGGTAAATTAATCAGCCGATCTTTGAATCGCATAGTTAATTAGTCAATTCTAATTATCTTGTTAATATCAATCAGGACGAGGTAGCACAAGCTAACAAAATAAAAAGCAAGTAAACTGGTGCAAATCAATAAGTTTCCTGCTTAAAGAAGGAATTAATCAAGTATATGGATAAATATGCCTTGTAAATTTCACTAGACGAATAGAGTGAAAACAGCACAATTTAGTAACTAAACCAGAAACAGCGAGTAGATAGAATTTTATAGTAGACAAACTCATTCTATTGTCAAATTCAAGTATAGATGAGTTGTTATTTAAAGAGATTACCTTAAATAATGCTCTTGTAGTATCACTTAGCGTCAAATTTTGGAAATTGATAATTAGTAGGACTTACGCACACTCTACGAATCCTTGGCGTTCTTCTCTACGAGAGGCTGCGCGTATCCCTACGGGGAAGCTCTTGAGGCAGGGGGAGCAGGGGAGGCAAGGGGAGCAGGGGAGGCAGGGGGAGAAAAAAAGGCTTATCCCAAGCGTATTGTGTTATCGCCCAAGTACAGAACTTCTCCCAAGGGAGACCTGGGCGTAGCAAGATCCCAAAAGGTGCGGAGGAAAGACTTATTGCAAGTTTTTTCTATGTATTAGACCTCTTGCAAAAGTTACTTTTCCAAGAGGGGGGAAAGGGAAAAGGTTAAAGGGAAAAGGGTTTTTATTAGCCCTTTCCCCTTTACCCCTTACCCTTTTCCCCACTTCTGCAAGAAGTCTATTCTTGTCTCCTTGTCCCCTCACTTGTTTATCTCTTTCTCCCATGTAGTTCTACCAGTAAAATATCAGGATCTGAGAAGGAAATAGTTAAACATCCTGGGGCAATACTGCTCGCTTTGTGCATTTTTAACTCGGCATTGGATTTGGGGAAAAGGTTAATGGTTCGACAAGCTCACCAACCGGGTAAAGGTTAAAGGTTTTTTCTTTCCCCCTTTCCCCTTCCCTTTTTCCCCTTAACCGACAAGTATTGCATCCTGGGGTCATTACTCAATAATTATGTATAAATATTATAAAAATAATAAGTATTTTTAATTTACTCACAACTTCCTCACATTCTGAGACTATAGTCAAAATATAGACAAATTAGTTTAAGTAACTACGGGTTTGTCAACTGGCTGCCTGGATTTGCAATAACACTTTTATTAACAGGATTTGACAAAATATGAATTACTGTCCTTGCTGCTCTGGTTTACTTTTAGAACATCTACGCGGTAGAGAAACTTACTGGTTCTGTCGCCACTGTTGGCAAGAAATGCCTGTTTATAACAACAAATCCAGTTCATTTGCAGAGGCCGTCATAGGTAAACTACCTAGCAAAGCTCAAAATATTGAACATACCAATACAACTATTTACGCAAGGCAACGGCAATCCATTACTGGATGGATTGGATTACAAGAGTTATCTGCCTAATACCAATTATTAAAAATACAATAGGTATAATTTCTTAGCATTTATTCAGTAATGACTTGATAGTAAATGTTAGGCTTTAGCCCGCTTATCAAGTATTACTTGACACAGTACGAAAAAATAGGGCAGTGGGGAGTCAGCAAAGAAGGTGACAAGCAATATGGTTCGGTTAAAGGGGAAAGGGGAAAGGGAAAAGGGTAATTTCAGACCTTTCCCCTTTTTCAGACCAAATCAGTGATGCAGAGCGCTTATCCGAACTGTATTGACGAGACAAGGAGATGGGGACGATGAGAAGGTAAGAAGACAAAGAGAAAACTTGCAATAAGTTTTTCTTTCCCATGCCCAATGCGCGTTTAACAACAACAAGAAAGTTATAGCCATTCTCTGTCAACTTGCACTAATTATGTTATGACCCCGAATTAATTCGAGGTTTTTTGCTTTTGAAAAATTGATTTGTAATTTGCTTTTTATTACGTTGTTGCTAATAATTGCGGCTTCTAGATGCAGCCTCACTCTTCATCCCAAGATTCGTGTTCTAGTAAGTCAATAATTCTATCTCTGAGTAGAAATTCGTTTTTTTCTAGCTCAAGTTCAAAATTAAGCCAGTCACGATGAGGAATATATTTACAGAGGGTATAAATTTGCTGCTGACGGTTAACAAGTCTCTTTTTAACAAGTTGAAGTGCTTCTTCCTTGATCAGCTCGATGTCATATTTAACCGTAGTTTTCATGGTTTGTTCCTTTGTTTTAAATCAAGGAATTACAGCAGAATTCAAAATTCAGAATACAGAATTCAACAGGGAAGTTAGACCGCCGACTTGGGTCGCTAGCAAAGCCATCGCCAAGGGCGAAGGAAACTTCAGAGAGAAAAACAGGGTTAATACCTGTTTTCAGGATTTAGCTTGTCTAGTTCACTAACTTGAAATTTGCTGTAAGAATCAAAACAATACTTGCTTTGACTCTACCTTAAACTTATCAAAAAAATTCGCAAAAATTGTGAAGAATCAAGACATTAATGCTTGCGGGAAATTAGATATGTCAGTAAGATACTCTTTGGTCTTCTAAGTATACCTCCTTCAGATAGAGCTTTTTGGAAGGTAAGAAGGCTGGTATGACAAACTGTAAACAGAGAACGATGCAGATGCTCTCTGGGCGACTTGCCAAGAGTTAGGCTAGGGTAAAGAACGTTCTCTAGAGAATTTTTACCATGCTCCTGAATGTTGATAAAGTTCGTCAATATTTTCCCGCTCTTGCTGGTGAATGGACTTTTTTTGATAATGCTGGCGGGTCACAAACCCTGAAAAAAGTAGTAGATAGAATTAGCGAATTTCTCTTGACTTCTGATGTTCAGTTGGGAGCTTCTTATGGAATTTCCCAACTTGCAGGAGAACGATTGGCTTTAGCAACTAGGGGGATGGCTACTTTCATTAATGCCAATTCTCCCCAAGAAGTGGTGATGGGACCATCTACTACCATGATGTTGAGAGTTCTTTCAATTTGTTTGGGTCAAACCTTCACACCTGGTGATGAGATTATTGTTACTAATTGTGACCATGAGGCGAATATTGGTGCTTGGGTTGCTCTGGAAAAGCAAGGAATCAAGATTAAAGTGTGGCAAATTCGCTCAGATACCTTGGAACTCGATCTAGCAGATTTAGAACCATTGATGAGTCAGCGCACAAAATTAGTAGCCTTAACTCATGCTTCTAATATTTTGGGAACTATCAATCCTATTAAAGAAATTGCTGCGTTTGTACACGATCGCGGTGCTATGATTTGTGTCGATGGTGTAGCTTATGCACCACACAGATTAATTGATGTCCAAGATTTAGATGTCGATTTTTATACTTTGAGTTTTTATAAAGCCTATGGTCCACATCATGCTTTACTTTATGGGAAAAAAGAACATTTATTAAGATTACCTGGGCTGAACCATTATTTTATTCAACAAACAGATATACCTTATAAGTTTCAACTAGGAAATGTCAACTTTGAATTAAGTTATGGAATGTTGGGTTTATGTGATTATCTGAGTGAATTAGCACAACTACACTATGACAATCAAGCTGCACCTGATTTGAGAAATCAGATGGTACAGGCGTTTGATTTAATTAGCATACATGAAGAGAAGATTAGCGATCGCCTTTTAAATTACCTCAATACCAAGTCTAATGTCCGAATTATTGGTCAATCAAAAGCTGACCACAATTCCCGTGTGCCAACTATATCTTTTGTTGTCGATGGAATGCATAGTTCAACGATTCCGCTAAAAATTGACCAACATTATATCGGGATTCGCTACGGAGACTTTTATGCCAAACGGTTAATTGAATATTTGGGTTTAGCATCCCAAGGTGGAATAATCAGGGTGAGTATGGTACATTACAACACCCTTGAGGAAGTTAATAGTTTAATTGAGGCTTTTGAGCAGGTATTTTAACATTGGGCATTGGAAATTAGCAGGAGAATTTAAAATGGTCAGCAGCCTTAAAGAACTAATGGATGAGCCAGAATTGCGGCATAGTGCTATCGCTCTATGTTTGCCACTGCTATTAGTCAAGTGCAATCCCCTGCCGATAATTAAAATTAGGGGCAAGGAATCCGATTATTCGAGCAGGTTATTTTCGCTATTGCCTATTCCTTATTGCCTGCCAGAAGGGCTTGGTCAAGTTTCTTCAAATAACCGATCGCCTCGATGTAATCTATAAGCAATTTGATAAGTTTGTCCTTGCGATCGCATTGTGGGAGAATGGGCTGCTAAATACCGAGAAGCTGCAACCAATACATGAATACCAGCCGGAGTATGACCCAGGAGGGAGTACTGACGAAAAGCTGCTTCTATTTCTTGGATTACATGAAAATTACGATTTTCTCGCAGCATCATTTTTCCCAGCATCGCCATGAGTCTTTGAGCAGAACCACCACTATATAAATAGTTAGCCACTAATTTACCTGTCTGGTTTACTTGCTGCTGACGATTTAATAATTCCGGTAGCTGCTGGAGTAATTCTTCAGGATTTTCAACGGAATCTTTAGGTTCTGGAAGCCTTGCCGGTGGTACATTCAAAAAACGATTTAAGTACACACTCATCGCCGCATCAAACACACCTCTGAGGAGTTCCACTGTTGGTACTCGTCGTAACCCTTGATGTACGGCGTTAGCAAAAGTAAATGGATGATGTGCTGAATCCCAATCTCCAAAGTCATTGTTGGTATTAAAACGAGCTACACGCAGGGCTGCCGTATAAGTAACTACGCTTGCTAATTGTTCTTCAGTACAACCTGCTTGCAGTGCATTCAGTAGCGAATTGGCGATCGCTTGTGGGTCTTCACCTAATAAAATTGGTACTAATTCATCCCAGTTAGACCAAGTTTCTTGTCGAGATTTCCCTGCACTTAAAACAGTGGGTAATTGCTCGAAAGCTGACTCTAAAATTGTTACCAAATCCACAGGGTAGCGCCAGGAATTAGATTCTTCCATGCGGGACGCATTAGCTAAACCCGAAACTAAGCTAGCGAGAATTGGTTCTGCTGCTTGCCAATTCACAGTATCAAGGGCTTCTAGTGCTTTGTTGATAAAATCAAGCGTGTGCCCAATATCCAGATAGCGATGGTCTGTAGCAGCACAGAATAACATATCTGCAACTTGCTCTTCATTAGCCCCTGAGCGGATAGCAGATACCAAACATCTTTGAGCGGCTTCACCATCCCGTACCTCAATAAATTGGCGAAACCAGCTTTTAAGAGTTGGAAAATCAACTGTAGAGTTAGGTAATGGGTGAACGGGAAACAGAGGCGGCGCACCTGCGCTATCATTAGCTACTGCCGAAAGTCCTTGAAATAAAGCACGGGGTTTATCTTCTGTATCTAGATAAGGTAGTAGATTCATCATGCAGGTGTGGATAGTTAAACCAGTACTCCAACCTGCTTTGTTGTAACGAGTGCCAAATTCTAGCCCCATTTGAAATGGTTGGGCCGGATTTACTTCTAGATCTAAAAGTGCGATCGTGGATTTAGCAATCACCAAAGAAATATTCTGCTTTAAACCATCTTGGAGACGTTCGCTTTGGTGAGCGTGAGGGTTAACTGGCGGTGCTAAATTTACCCAAACTTCACCATCGCGGATTTCTATGGGAAAAGAAGGCACATCATCTGCCCAAGAGTCAAAGGTTCCACCACTAGCAACATCGAAGCGGGCATAATGCCAAGGGCAGGTAACAATACCATCTTTGCAAGTGCTACCTTCCAGGGGAAAACCCATGTGTGGACAACGGTTATCTATTGCATAGACTCTATTGTCTGAATAAAACAAAACAATAGTATGTTTTTCCTTGTGGACTAATAAGCTGCCTGCTGCCTGAACATCTGCAAGTTTAGCAACACGGGTATAATCATCTTGATCAGTTGGAACTTCAAATATTTGAGTCATTTAATTTGCACCCAAATGGAATAAAAAGCTTTACTTCTACTGTGGCAAAATTTTCCTTGATTTGAGCTTCGTAGAATTCTAATTTTTGTTAATAATACCTCTACCCCTCGCAGCGAAGGTCTAAGCAAACAAAACTGGTCTTGCAGACGCGATGAATCGCGTCTCTACATGAATATTTTAAATCAGGTGATTTTAAGGCGTAATCAATTGCAAAACTTGTACCTCTTGTTGTGGAGAAATTAATGTTTTACCCAGCGGGAGAACAGCTAAAGCATTGGTTTGAGCTAAATTAATTAAATTGCCAGAACTATGACTACCGCCAGCTTTGTGAAATTCATAAACTCCATCAATTAAATGCAATTTACCCCAAAGATAAGTTTCACGCTTACCATCCGATCGCAATTCATCATGCGATCGCACTTTTAAATATACTGGTTCCCAACCTGCTCTAATTCCTGAAAGTTTTTTGATGGCTGGTAGCACAAACCGCCAAAAAGTTACTAATACAGATGCCGGATTTCCTGGTAATCCAAAGTAGACGGGGAATTTTGTAGAGACGCGATTCATCGCGTCTGTACGAAAG
Organism: Nostoc sp. CCY 9925; assembly: GCF_963920935.1. Taxonomy (NCBI): domain Bacteria; kingdom Bacillati; phylum Cyanobacteriota; class Cyanophyceae; order Nostocales; family Nostocaceae; genus Nostoc; species Nostoc sp. CCY 9925. The sequence continues at coordinate 16,133 of NZ_CAWUDO010000128.1, forward strand.
GTGGCGACGGTGAGGGGTTTACCTGGCCTGATGTTTACAGCCCGAATGTGGATTTTGGCTTCTAGTGATTCGAGAATTTTGTCAACATAGTCATAATCTCCCACTGAAACACCGCCGGAAGATAGAACTATATCAGCGATCGCAGCAGCATCAGTAATAACTTTCCTCAAGGCAACTGGTTCATCTTTGACAATGCCCAATAGTAATGGTTCTGCCCCACATTCTTTGACTAAAGCTGCCAGCGCATACTGATTAGAATCCACAATTTGCCCTGGTTGCAACGATTCATCAACTGTTACCAACTCGTCACCAGTGGAAAAAATTGCTACACGCGGACGGCGGTAAACATTCAACTTTGGACACTGTGCTGCTGCCAACACGGCAATTTCTGGGGCATTTAACTTAATACCTGCTGGTAGTAATTGTGTTCCAGCTTGGTAAAAAGCTGCTTTGTGTCTGACAAATTCTTGGGGTTGTGGCGCAGCTAGGATAAAAACCCGGTTTTCTTGCCGTCGCGTCTTTTCTTGCATCACAACAGTATCGGCGGCTGCTGGCATCAACGCACCTGTGAAAATCCGCGCTGCTTGTCCTGCTTGAATCGTAGACTTGGGCTGATATCCAGCCGGAATCTCTTCAATAATTTCCAAAACAGTTGGTTGTTCGGCGCTAGAGTGCTGCACATCTTCGTACCGGACTGCATACCCATCCATCGCTGAGTTATCCCAATGGGGAAAATCTAGGGGACTGGTGACAGGTACTGCCAAAATCCGACTATCGCCTGCCAATAAATCTACAACTTCTGTATCCCGCTGGTTGTCCAACGGCTGCACCAAATTTAAGATAATTGCTTGTGCCTCGCTGACTGATAGCATAGCCAATGGCTCCAGTTTTGTACTCTTAAGTCCTAGTGAGTTCGACGAACCTCTCCCTGCCTTGAACTAAAGTTCAAGTCTGTCCCTCTCCGATTCGGAGAGGGACGGTTTTGCGTAGTAAAACCAGGGAGAGGTTTTTTGATTGAGCTTAGGATATAAGCTATCGAACTCACATTAAGTTAATCAATATAGCGATCGCACACAAGAGGACAAACCTAATAATCAAAGTTTTAGGGGAAGGTTAATTTGAAAAGTTGAACCTTGACCAATTGTACTTTTGACAGTTATTTGCCCATTGTATCCTTGCACAATCTGTTGAGCGATCGCCAGTCCCAGTCCGAAGCCGCCTGTTTGCCGAGAGCGAACGGTATCTACACGATAAAAGCGATCGAAAATATGGGGTAAATCAGCACCCGGAATGCCAATGCCGTTGTCTTTAACTTGAATTACCGCCCAGTGAGACTGGGTAAAAAGATTTAATTCTACCTTCCCTCCTGCTGGGGTGTATTTGAAAGCATTAGTCAGTAGATTAATCACCGCTTGCTTGAGCAAATTGGCATCAGCTTCTAACATCACTGGTTCTTGTGGAAACTGGGCGTTGAAATTGAGGTTTTGGGCAGGAGCCTGAGCCGCGAAATCCTCAGCAAGGGATTTCAAGATTTCCTGCAAATCAACAGGTTTTAATATGGTGTTCGTCAGCGAACCATTATGACGCGACAAGAAAAGCAGATTAGGGACTTCCAGAGAATAAAATATACAGTTAACAAAAATGATAATCATTCTG
>NZ_CAWUDO010000129.1:0-17731 GCF_963920935.1 Nostoc sp. CCY 9925
ATTCATCCAGTTCAAATACTCATTAACGGAGTTCAGAGGTGGATTCATCCAGTTCAAATACTCATTAACGGAGTTCAGAGGTGGATTCATCCAGTTCCAATACTCGTTAACGAGTATCCAAGACTCATTACAGCAGTCTTCATTTACTTACAGCAATTTTCAGGTAAATAGACCACGCGGTAGGGGCGCAAAGCCTTGCGCCCCTATAATGATTCGATTTGAAAATGTGTATTCCATATTTATAATGTAATTACATTTCATCTAGCAGAGGTAAAACTATGACTATTGAACAAACAGTTCTACAAACATTACGAGAATTACCACCAGATAAACAGCAAGAAGTTTTAGATTTTATTCAATTTCTCAAATATAAATTATCAGTTAAAAAACCATTTTCTATATCTGAACATCAAAAAGAATTAAGAGAAGGTAAAGATATTACTGATTTTTGGTCAGCTTTACAAGATTTTAGACAAAGGGTTGATTTAGAAAGTATTGATGATGACACTTTTGAAAATCTACGGGATAAGTCACCAGGAAGATAAGTTAATTTATGAGTCTAAATTATTTACTAGATACTAACATTTTGTCGGAGGCAAAACGACCTCATCCCAACGAGAAAGTAATGGAAAACCTAAGGTTATATAGACAAGAAACAGCCACAGCTATCCTAGTTATCCATGAAATGTTATATGGTTGTTTCCGTCTTCCTACCTCTAAAAAACGTCAAGATATAGAGGATTATATCAACAACGTAATTTTAGCAGAAATCCCTTTATTTGATTACGATCTAAAATCTGCACAATATCATGCTCAAGAAAGAGCTAGATTATCAAAAATTGGTAAAAATCCTGGATTTATTGATGGGCAAATTGCGAGTATTGCAGTTACGAATAACTTGATTTTAGTAACGAATAATGTAGCAGATTTTCAAGATTTTGATGGTATAAACATAGAAAATTGGTTCATTAATTAAGATACCGCATTGTTTATTCAATTTGTTAATGCGTAAGTCCTAATGTATTGGCATAAACCCCCCACATTGCGTAAATTACGAATGATTCTGTATTCTCTCAAGCATCGCCCTTACCTGTTCAGCATGGGGTGATTTTAACTTTTGCAAAATCTCTAAAGCTGGTTGCAAATAGGATATCGCTTTAGTGTATTCACCCTGCCGTTCTGCCAAGTGCCCTAACCAGAACAGAGCTATTGCTTGAGTTTGGACATCACCAATGCGTTGAGTTATTTCCACAGACTGATTGAAAAGTGCGATCGCTTCATCCACTTCCCCTTTGTTGGCGTAGATAATTCCCAGTTGGTGCAACGTCGCCGCTTTGCCTTGGACATTCCCAGCGCGTTCATCAATTTTAAGAACTTGATTGTAGAGTGCGATCGCTTGCTCCACTTCCCCTTTGTTGGCGTACATACCGGCCAGTTCGTGCAACGTTGCTGCTTTGCATTGGACATCTCCAATGCGTTCAGTTATTTTCAAAGACTGATTGAAAAGTGCGATCGCTTGCGCTACTTCCCCTTTGTTGGCGTATATACGTCCCAGAGAGTGCAACGTCCCCGCTTTGCCTTGGACATTACCAGTGCGTTCATTTATTTCCAAAGACTGATTGTAGAGTGCCATCGCTTGCTCCACTTCCCCTTTGTTGGCGTAGAGAATTCCCAATTGGTGCAACGTTGTCGCTTTACTTTGGATATTTCCAATGTGTTCTTCTATTTCTAAAGACTGATTGTAGAATGCAATCGCTTGCTCCATTTCCCCTTTGTTGGCGTATATACGTCCCAGTAAGTCCAACGTCGCCGCTTTGCCTTGGGCATTACCAATGCGTTCATTTATTTCCAAAGACTGATTGTAGAGTGCCATCGCTTGCTCCACTTCCCCTTTGTTGGCGTAGAGAATTCCCAATTGGTGCAACGTTGTCGCTTTACTTTGGATATTTCCAATGTGTTCTTCTATTTCTAAAGACTGATTGTAGAATGCAATCGCTTGCTCCATTTCCCCTTTGTTGGCGTATATACGTCCCAGTAAGTCCAACGTCGCCGCTTTGCCTTGGGCATTACCAATGCGTTCATTTATTTCCAAAGACTGATTGTAGAGTGCCATCGCTTCATCTACTTCCCCTTTGTTGGCGTAGATAAGTCCTAGTTGGTGCAACGTCGTTGCTTTACCTTCGATATTAATGCGCTCATCAATTTCCAAAGACAGATTGTAGAGTGCAATCGCTTCATCCACTTCCCCTTTCTTGGCGTAGATAGATCCCAGATTGTTCAACGTTAGTGCTTTCCAATAGGCATCACCAATACGTTCAAAAACTTCCAAGCACTGATTATAGAGTGCGATCGCTTCATCCACTTCCCCTTTCTTGGCGTAGATACCTGCCAATTTGTGCAACGTCGCCGCATTGGTTTGGACATCACCAATGCGTTGAGTTATCTCCAAAGACTGATTGTAGAGCGCGATCGCTTCATCTACTTCTCCTTTGTTGGCGTAGATACCTGCCAGATTGTTCAACGTCGCAGCTTTGCCTTGGACATTTCCAATGCGTTGAGTTATTTCCAAAGATTGATTGTAGAGTGCGATCGCTTGATCTACTTCCCCTTTCTTCTCGTAGATCATTCCCAATCGGTGCAACGTCGCCGCTTTGCCTAGTATATTTCCAATGCGTTCTTTTATTTCCAAAGACTGATTGAAAAGTGCGAGCGCTTCATCCACTTCCCCTTTGTTCTCGTAGAAAATTGCCAGTTCATGCAACGTCGCCGCTTTACCTTGGACATCACCAATGCGTTGAGTTATTTCCAAAGACTGATTGTAGAGTGCGAGCGCTTCATCTACTTCCCCTTTGCTGGCTTTTAGTATCCCTAAATCATGATAAATTGATGATAATTCTCGTTCGTCTTCTGCGGGACAAAGATTTAAAGCTTGTTGGTAATGGTTCAGTGCTTGATCAACCTCACCCATTTGGCGTTCACAATAAGCAATTTCTCTGAGAACACTATGGTTTTTAGTAATTTCTAAAGTTGATTTGCACAGATGTACTGCTTCTCGAAATCGACTTTGATTCCGCAAGTATATCGCCAATGAATTAGCCATTTTCTCCGCAATATCTTCATCCTTCCCCAACAACGCCAAGCGATGAATTTCTAATCCTTGCCCTTCCGTGGTACTTTCCGCCTTTTCCCACCACAGACGATACAAAATTTGTGCAGCTTGTTTATACAACTCTTCACCCTTGGGGTTTTCTGGAAATAGCAACGGTGACAAAATCCGGGGAACACGATATAACCTCTCTGTGTTGTTGGTGAGGGTAACTTCCAACAAACCCAAAATTTCAGCGCGTTGAATATGACTTTCCCAACTTGAGATATCCTCACAAATCGGGGAAATAGCAGCTTGAGGAACAGGTAACTCATACACCAACAACTTCCCCAGCATTTTCCGTAAACCTGGAGTTTGCTGCTTCAGCAATTCCTCAGCCAAAATATCCTCACGAAATTCCTTTTCCTTATCTGCCATCTTTTGCAGAATCATCTCAACTCCCCTCTCTGCTTCTGGCGACTTCGGGGAATTTTGCAAAATCTTATCTAACCATTCCAACAGCCGAGGATTTCCATCTGCTGCTTTTTTGGCACGTTCCGGCAAATCTGGCTGAAATTGCCAACTGCCATTAAAGGAATCCAGACGATTATACTTTTTAATTAAATCTGCCCCACCCAAAGCCCCCAGAGGTTCGCGGTACAGACGATGATTCAGTTCCGACAAAGTGAAATTGTAGCGACAGGTAATAATTACCTTGTGGGGAAGTTGGGAATTTTGCATCGCCTTCAGCAACGCCAGCAGTACATCCACAACTTGTGGTTGCAACACATAAACCCCATTTCGTAATTCCAAATTAGCCTCAAAGTCATCCAGCACAAAAACAAAACGCTGTTCTTTGGTATTCAGTCCTTCAGTGAAAAACTTGGTGAGGCGCTGCATCAAGGGTAACTTGCCATTGAGAATTTCATGCCCCCGTTCCGAGGTACATTGCTCGGCAAGGGTTTTGAGCAGTTTGTCCTCATCGAGTTGCCGAAAGTTCACCAGCCTGTGATAGCCAACCATCCTTTCCAGAAGTCGCGCCGTCACAGTACTCTTACCCACACCCCCCAGTCCGTGAATTAGTACCCCTAATGAAGTGCGAATAGCTTTGAGACAACGTTGCAAAGTCCGCCGTCTCCCAACAAACTCAGAGGGTTTCGCCACCCGCACCTGTTGGGTATCGGGATCTAAAAACTGTTGGTATGCAGGTTCCGGGGCTGAGGGTGGCACATCTCCCAACACATCCACCAACGCGCCGGGACATTCTCCCTGGACATATAACCGCAACAAATGCCAGTCCCGCACATTCTGTTTAAACAACTGCTGGTAAGTGCTAGCGAGTGCTTGGGCTAATTGATATCCGGCAGCCAATTTGCCGTAGAGGTGCGCGGCGGCGGCTGTAGCTGTCCGATCTTCCACAGGCCGCCCCCAACTTAAAACCGCCCTCGCCCCTTGGGCAATTAGCCCCTCAGCCATTGAAGGGACAGCCCCTTTATCTGGTGCTTGTCCAGTCCGACACCCAGATAAAAACACCAACTTGGGAAAGCGAAACCGAAAGACTTCCGCCAGTTCTGCGGCTGTAGTTTCGTGACGTTCCCCAATTTCCGTCTCAGTAATAAAGTAAGGCGTATTCGCCTCTAAACCTTCTCCCCTCCTCGCTTGCGGGGAGGGGTTGGGGGTGGGGTTCTTTTCCACTTCAGAAGTAATTGACGCATGTCCTGTAAGGTGAAACACATCAAAGTCATTCAAATAGCGACTCCAGACCTTACCCAATTCGCTAACGCAACCGCTTTCTTCCACCCGCAAATCTACAGCAAAATCTCGCGTATCAGCCAGAATTCTCGCTTCTTCCTGTTCAAACTCTAACTTTGGTTCCACATCTTCCGGGTCAGTTGCCATAAACAATACTCGCAATTGTCGTGCTTCCACAGCAAACGATTCCGTTTCTTTCTCAATCCAGCGCAGAGGTAACACCACCGGATTAACCCGCTTCACCAAAAAATCCTCACCATCATGCAGCACTTCCCAAGGTAGATGTGCCAGTTTTTTATCAGTATCAATGGCAATTACCAACCCCTCACTGCGACAGTTAGCAATTCCCCGACTCAACCACCGTCCATCCCCATCCAACCAAAAAAATAACTGCTGCCCGATTCCTCGTAAATCAGGCAGCAGTTTATAGTAATCTCGTTCACCTTGCTTGAGGAAATCAGCGATTTCTGCTAATTTCAGGCGACGTGATTCATAGTGATTTTTTTGAGGTAGCCAATACCTGAGTTCAACTGTTTCCTGCGTACTTTCCCGAAGTTTAATGCGGATAGTTTGCACTTTATTTGCTGATAGATTTGAGGATTTCCGTGATTTCCTCTATGGTAGCTTCTTCGAGTAAAATCCTGTTTCCAGTATCAGGGTCAAGAATTACCACATCAAATTGCTTACCTGCATGAGATTTATGCCATTCTTGATACCATTTGCGGATTTGTTCAGCTAAAGCCGCAACACCACCCACAATGCCAATAATAGTAGCAATGGCAGCGAGAGTTCCCTCTCTTTGCGTCGGAACTTCATAGCTTCCCGATATTCCAGGAATTTCTAGCAAAGCCTGGGCTGCTGCTGGTGCGCCTTCACCCTCAATACCGACTTGAATTTCTGCCATAAAATCACCTACGAATTTATCCAAGATTCTGTATATTATGCGTTGAATCAGGGATAAGGTTCACGCACAGAAGCAGAGAGAATTGCAAAATTATTTACTTTATGTTGCAAGAATTGCCTAAAATAAGGCAACAAACTCAAACCTGGAAACCCAAATTGAATCTGACCAATTACGAATTACGTTAGCGTAGCGTTAGCGAGTCATCGAGCGTCATTATGAATTACGAATTAGTATGAGAAGTTCTAAAAATGGTATGGACTCCTCTACACGCAAAAATCCATCGCACAATGCGATCGCGCCATTTATTTGAGCGCCATCAAAGGCTATTAGTCGCTGTTTCCGGTGGACAAGATTCACTGTGTTTAATTAAATTACTGTTAGATTTACAATCAAAATGGGAATGGCATTTAGGTATTGCTCACTGCGATCATCGCTGGCGTTCTGACTCCCAAGCTAATGCTAATCACGTAGAAAACTTAGCTACAACTTGGGGTATATCCTTCTATTTAGAAACAGCAAACGAACCTATAAATAGTGAAGCTGCTGCACGCGATTGGCGCTATCAAGCTTTAAATGCGATCGCCCAAGCAAATAATTATCAATATATAGTTACAGGACACACCGCCAGCGATCGCACCGAAACTCTCCTCTACAACTTAATTCGCGGTACTGGTGCTGATGGTTTGCAAGCGCTGATTTGGCAACGCCCCCTAAATACAGGCATTATGCTAGTGCGTCCACTTTTAGAAATTACTCGCACACAAACACAGCAATTTTGCCAAGATTTTCAACTACCAATTTGGGAAGATTCCACTAACCAAGATTTGAAATACGCCCGCAACCGCATCCGCCAAGAATTACTACCATATTTGCAGCAAAATTTCAATCCTCAAGTAGAATCAGCCTTAGCCCAAACAGCAGAACTTCTACAAGCCGAAGTGGAATATTTGGAAAAAGCTGCCCAGCAGTTGCGGGAAGAGGCGATGGTATGGGGCATTGGGTATAAAGAAAATTCCGTTACCTTAAAATTAAATCGTCGGGTATTGCAGAAAGCGCCATTGGCGTTGCAACGTCGGGTGATGCGTCAGGTATTGCAGCAAGTACTTCCTGACGCACCTAGTTTTGAACATATTGAAAAGTTAACGGCTTTAATTACAGCAGCAAATCGATCGCAAACCGATCCATTTCCTGGTGGTGCGATCGCTCAAGTACAAGGTGATTGGATCTGTTTGAAATAGTTATTTAAAGTCTTTTTGTTATCAGGGACAATGCACATTAAGCATTATGCTGTAATACCATTTCTTTGTGAGGCTGCGCCAAATTTTCTTTCTTTGTGTCCTTTGCGCCCTTTGCGTTAGACTGCGGCAAGCCGCTTTGCGTCTACGTTCCTTATCTAGTTTGGCGCATCTTCATAGAGAAAATATTGAAGTTCTCGTCGCCCTATTACTAGAAACAGGGATGAATGTAGAACTGATTGCTCAACAACTTAATGTTGATGTAGAAGCTGTCCGGCTTGCTGCACAAGAAAACACGTAGAAGTAAGCGCACGCGAGATCGCTGTTTAGCAGCTTATCTACAGATCCCATACCAATTTGAAAAATGATTGCGACAGATGGATTCATACAACCCAGATGCAGAAGGCAATTGCCAATCCAAAATCGTTCGACTGAGGGTAGCCGTTCGCGTAGCGTTCCGCAGGAAAGTCTAAAATCCAAAATGGTTTCAGCCACTACCTTGGGCACTGAGCACTTTTTAAGACGCTAACAATTCTGGTTGAGATATCAAACTTTGGAGAGTTTGGCGCATTTGAGCGATCGCCTGTAGCTGATGATCGCCAGTCTCCTGGAATTGATCCAAAGATTCTCTAATTCCTTGAAGCTTTTGGCGTAAGTTGTCTAGACAATCCTGAATTGGTTGTAGTACTTCTTCATAGAGATTAACTCGACCACAGCATTGAGCAGTTGCCGTTCTTAAAGACAGCAAGTTTTCTTCGATCGCTTTAAGTTCTTGCTGCTTCTCCTCCAAATCGTGGGTTTGATTGTCAATCATTCCCTGAGCTAGATCGATACCAGCACGCATCTGCTCGATCTCACGTTCCAATTTTTGGATTTCCTGTGAATATTGTTGTCGCTGGGTTTCAATTTGTAACAGAACTGGTCCTAAATTGATTTGATTACCTTCTTCTTCATCAGCAATAGTATGTCCTTGCCGCCGCAGCAATACATTTTGGTGTTGCTTGAGAAACTTCTGATGCTGTAACATGTTGCGGCGTTGTCCCACCAAACTGGAGTTTAGCATCTCATAAAGGTCTTTTTCATCTGTTAGTTCCAGTTCTAAATTAATGTGATCCTGGTCAGATGCTTGATTTAATTTATTTTGCAGTTCTTCTATAGCTTCTTGCTTATATTTAAGTTCTTGTTCTTGATCGTGAACAAAGCTTGCGTCTATTTCTAACTTATGCTGTAAGTCTTGGACTATTTTTTGTAGTTCTTCTAGAGGCATTTTTTGTAAAGCTTCCACATCAACTTGCTGACCGAGAACTACATCACCAGATGTTGCAGCCAACGTATGAATTTGTTGATATAAATCTTCTTGATTGCGTAACTGTTCTTTAAGTAAGTTAATATAATCTTGCTTGTTATTAAGCTCTGCTGTATTCACCTGTAATTGCGCTGTTTGCTGAGCTAGGGAATTTTGTCCTTGTTGCCATACGTTTTGGCGATCGCTCAATATTTGTGATAATCGCTCAACTTCTTCCTGCTGTTGAGCGATGGCAGTTTTTTGTTGCTGGAGTTGTTCCCAGTGCGGACTCAGAATAGCTTGCTGTTTTTCTAGCAATTCAAAGCCTAGATGAAGGTGTTCTGTTACTGTTTCTGTGGGAGGAATACGACTTGATAAGCGATCGAGTAACTCACCCATCGCTCGACTTTGCTCCTCATCCAAAACAGTCCCTTGTTTGAAATCTGCTTGACGCTCCTCTAAGCGACGCTGCTCGCCACGCAAATGCTCCCAAGCGCCTTCCAATTCCTGACGGTTGCGCTCAATTTCTGCTTGTAGGCGTTCAATCTCGCTACGGGATGTATCAACTTCCTGTTTTTGCTCCTCCAGTTGGTGCAACTCATCTTCCATGTTTTGCAACTGTTCCAGGCGTGCTTCCATTTCCATTTCACGGCGATTCAACTCTTGCGCCTGAAACGTCAACGACTGTTTCCACTGATCGATCTCATCTTCCTTGAGCTTAAATTTTTCCAATTGGCGGGAAAAATTCTGCAAAATATTGACTAGCGGACGCCCTGCTTCTTGAATTCGCTGCACTTGACGATTCGGATTCAGTTCAACCAGTACCAAGGCGCCATCATTTAATTTACTTGCGTCCTCAGCAGCAATCACTTCTTCCGACACAGTACTCCAATTCTGGTCAGTTCGCTGACAAGCTAGTAGTTTCAGTTCGGCTTTGCCACCACCACTGAGTAAACCACCTTTCTGTTTTTGTACTTCTGCTAAATACAGCACACTGTTAGTCCTTATTGATGCACTTAAGTTTCGTGTTTTGGGATATACCTGAGATAATTCTGTTAACTTGTTTCACTGAACCGAAGTTGAGGAGAACAAAACAGACAAAACTATTTATAGACGCGAGATGTTACGTCTTGATACTTATAAAAGCTACTTGACCGCGCCTTTATATTTTGTACTGATGACAGTGATGATGACTTCCGTGTTAACACTAGCTTTGTCAAAGTGTATTACGAAAGATTAAGGTTTATAGCTGTGCCGATTTTAGATTGTCGAGGTCAGCCGAAGTCCAAAATCCAAAATTGATTGACGCACACAATTCACAAATAATATCAACGCCATTATGAGGAGTACTTTTTAGCTCAATGCAGGGAAATTTAAATGAAATTGATATTTGCAGTATTTTGCAACTAATTGAGTTGGGACAACGAACTGGGCAACTATGGGTAGAAGCTCATAGCTATTACCATAACAACAAATCTGGTAAAGACGGAGCTACTAAATATCCCCCCAAACAACAGTCTTGGTTCGTTTTTTTCCTCAATGGTCAAATCATCTATTGCCAACAAGCGGAAAGTAGCTTATCGAGGATTAGCGACTATTTACGTCATTACCGAGTTGAGATGCGACTTGCCGACAAGCAAATTGCCTCGTTATCATCAACGGACGCACCAGAGTATGCGTATATTTGGGCACTTTTAGAACAGAATATCATCAACCCCAAGATAGCTGCTAGTATTATCCAGGGCTTGGTGCATGAAACCCTGTTTGACTTGCTGAGCTTACATCAAGGTAATTTCATTTTCCGTCAAGGTGGGGCACTTGGTCCACAATTAAACACTTTCGAGATTGCTCCATTCGTGACAAAAATTACCAAGCAGGTGCAAGAATGGAAGCAACTTTATCCACACATTCAGTCTCCCGAACAATTACTAGTGCTATCTGACAAAGTTCAAATACACTCATCGCTACCAGTAGCAACCGTCAATAAACTACAACATTGGGCTGATGGTAAAACATCCCTGCGTCAACTGGCTCGTTATCTTAACCGAGACATTTTGACAGTCGCTAAGGCAATATATCCATATGTGCAACAGAGTTGGCTTCAGTTAGTATATCCAGCAACAAATCAACTGGAGATTGACACTGAGAACTCAGAATTGAATAAAAAAAACAGGGGGCGGATAGTATGTATTGACGATGCGATCGCCATCGGTGAGACTATAAATTCCATCTTACAAGCACAAGGTTATGAAGCGATCGTCCTCACAAATCCCCTAGAGGCAATCAGTCTGGTTTTTCAACTTAAACCGGATTTAATTTTATGCGACATTGCCATGTCGGAATTGGAAGGGTACGAGGTTTGCGCCATGCTGCGGCACTCAACAGCATTTCGGCTCACACCGATTATCATGCTTACTGGTAAAGATGGATTTATTGATCGAGTCAAAGCTAGCATGGTCGGCGCAACAGATTATTTAACTAAACCATTTACAGACAATGAATTACTCATGCTTGTAGGGAAATATATCAATAACTGATGAAAATGGGCATGGGGTATGGGGCATTAAAAAGTCAAAAGTTAAAAGTCAAAAGCCAAAAGATTCTTTTCTTTTGAATGAGTGCCTTTTACCTTTTGACTTCCTGTTCCCTACTCCCTCCGGAACCCTCATCTTTACCATATCTGGGGCACATAAAGAGATCCAATACTTGTGGATCTACTAAAAGATGAGGTAAAAGATGTTATCACAGAATGAGCCAACCCAGTGAAACCTCACTATCCAGGAAATTAGCGAAAAACTAAATTTAATTTATACAGTTAATACTTGCGGGGGAATCAGGGAATGTTCCAAATAGGAACGTTACATCAGGAGGTAGATAGACACTTATGAGTACAGTTCTGATTGTAGAAGACAGTATCGCGCAAAGGGAGATGATTACAGATCTCCTGAAAGCAACTGGACTAACAGTCACCCATGCCAGTGACGGATTAGAAGCATTGGAGGCAATTCAAGTAGCACCTCCTGATTTAGTGGTATTGGATATTGTCATGCCCCGGATGAACGGCTACGAAGTTTGTCGGCGGTTAAAGTCCGATCCAAAAACCCAAAATGTCCCTGTGGTTATGTGTTCTTCCAAAGGCGAAGAATTTGATCGCTACTGGGGCATGAAGCAAGGTGCAGACGCCTACATCGCCAAACCATTTCAACCAACTGAGTTGGTAGGAACAGTCAAACAACTGCTGCGAGGATAAGGATAAAAGCAATATGGTCAGCAAACCGGACTTTTTAAGTGGCAGTGGTCAAGATCATTTCCGACCAGAATTACAAGTAGAAAGTCCTGAAGGTGAGTTACATTTGAGGTTTTACATTCCCTCGCATCAGGAGTTTGCACTACAAGCAACTGGCATTCGGGAAGTAATTGAACTAAGTCCTGATAGAATCACCCCGATTCCTAATGCTTCTCCTTTACTTTTGGGTACTCTAAATTTACGAGGTCGAGTTATTTGGGTGGCTGATTTGGGTCAATTTTTAGGTGAACCAAGTGCATTAAACACTGATAAAGCTGAAATTCCAGTAATTGCCATTGAAGAACAAGACACAATAGTAGGTTTAGCAGTAGAGGAAATCGGTGGTATGGACTGGCTGGATGTCCAAAATCTCATGCCACCAACCAGTGTTCCAGATACTATGGCTCCTTTTTTACGTGGCGAGTGGGTATTAGGTGCTAAAAATAATCAGTGTCTACGACTGCTCGATCAAACGGCTATTTTACGGAGTGCGCGATGGGCAGGATGAAATTGGAGGAGGAAATGGCAGCAAGTATTGACGATCGCGAACCAACATATCAACAGGCAATGACCGCCTATGTTCAAAGGAATTACGACGTTGCCGCCACTTTAGTTGACCAAGTGGTGCAAAGTTTACCAGATGACCCAAACTCCCATTTATTAAGGGGTCACATCTACTATGTTTTGCAGCAGTACGATGTCGCAAAACAAGAATATCAACAGGTATTAGACTTGACTAAAGACCCAGAAATTATTGGTTTTGCCAATAATGGAATTGAGAATATCAATCAATACCTAGAGTCGTTTGGTGGTCAACTTGATACATCAGCAAGCCAAGATCAAATAAATTCCCTAGAGATGTCTGATGCGCTGGCATATAGCGAAGAAGAATTGGAAGATTTGCCTGCTAGTCAGGAATTTGACAGCAAAAACCTGGATTTGAACTTTTTTGAAGATCGTCAACAAACTGTAAATACAGTTGAAGAACTATCTTCAAATAATCCATTTGATATAGCCACAGAAGGCAATATTGCAACAGAAGATATATCAGATTCTTCTATAAATTTTGGTGAAGATCCTTTTGCCTTAAATGAAGAATTAGAGGAACAAGAGTCGAATAGGAATAGTTTTGAGGAGGAAAGCGAATTAGAGTTACCTGCTTTTTGGCAAGAAGATAGCTCCCAAGAAGGTCTGGAAGAATCATTAGTGAGTAGTCATTTTACAGAAAATGAAATAAATTCCACTAACGAAAACTCAGCTATTAACAATCATAACTACTCTTCAAATTCTACCTCACAAATTGGTAATACTAACGATAACTTTGCCGAGTTTTTGAGTGATTCCCAGCCTCAAGATTCTAGTGTTGAGAGTTTAGAACTTGAACAATCTCATTTTGCAGATGAAACTGTATTGATTGCTGAAGAAAAACTGAACAATCGGTTTCCAACGAATCACTTAGAATATAACACTCAAGAAAATTCCTCAGAAAAAAAATCAAGGAATTGGTTGGAACAAAAAGACTTGGACACAGAATCAAAATCCCAACCAAATTTTTCTGATAATTCTTCACCTGGTAACGACAATTTCATTTCGGATAAAAAGCAATTTAAATCAGTTGAATTTTCAGATAAAAATAGCTTTGATGACGATGAAAGTTTTGATATCCAGGCATTTGAGTCTGCTTTTGGTTCAGAGAGCTTTGACTCTGATGAAGAGCCAAACAATATAATGAATCGAGAAAATTCTAAGAACAATATAGAATTTTTAGATGACTTTGAGGAATTTGATGATTTAGGCAATATTCCAGGGTTTGATCTAATTGAGGGAGATTCTGACTTCGGTGATGTAGCAATGCATTCTGCCGCAGTAGAAACCAGTGGAACTGGACGCGCTCAAATTTTGGATGCTTTTCCAAGTAATACAGCAGATCGGGAAGAGGAACTATTTACGATCACTGGTTCACACGAACCAGTTCCAGCCTTTACCCAACTAGATGTCTCGAAGGTAGAACCCAATGTCAGCGTCGAACAAGGCTGGTTAGCACCATTAGAAAATGCCCCCATAGAAAGGAAGCAATGGTTAATTGCTGGGAGCGTGGGTATTGCCTCGGCACTGGTTGTAGCCATAGTCAGCTTTGTCGCCACCACATTTTCTCCACCCCAACAAAGGGAGAGTGTGCGAAATACAGGTTGGGCAATGGCACTAGCCGCTGGGCTAACGGGTTTTGCTACCGCCGGCTTCATGGGGAATATCACACTCAAGCAAATTCGGCGCACAACCAAGGATTTGGAAACTCAGTTTGAGGCTGTACGCCAAGGAAATCTGAATGCTCAAGCCACGGTGTATTCGGAAGATGAATTGGGGCATTTAGCCAGTGGTTTTAATGAAATGGCGCGAGTAATTTTCACGACCACAAATGAAGCCCAACGCAAAGCCGATGAACAAGAGGAAGCCAAAGAAAATCTGCAACGCCAGGTGATTCGCCTATTGGACGATGTGGAAGGAGCTGCTAGAGGCGATTTAACAGTGCAAGCTGAAGTCACAGCCGACGTACTAGGAGCCGTAGCTGACGCCTTTAACCTGACAATTCAAAACCTGCGGGATATTGTCCAACAGGTAAAAGTAGCAGCCAAGGAAGTGACAAAAGGTGCAACCAACTCGGAAACCTTTGCTAGAGCCTTATCTAGTGATGCTTTGCGGCAAGCAGAAGAGTTGGCAGTGACGCTGAATTCTGTACAGGTGATGACCGACTCCATTCAGCGGGTAGCAGAAGCGGCGCGGGAAGCCGAAACCGTAGCCCGCGATGCAAGTACGATCGCTCTCAAGGGTGGCGAAGCAGTAGAAAATACTGTGGCGGGGATTTTGGAAATTCGAGAAACCGTTGCTGAAACAACTCGTAAAGTGAAGCGGCTGGCGGAATCTTCCCAAGAAATTTCTAAAATTGTGGCGTTGATTTCTCAGATTGCTTCCAGAACAAACTTGTTGGCACTCAACGCCAGTATTGAGGCGGCAAGGGCGGGAGAAGCTGGACGCGGATTTGCGATTGTAGCAGATGAAGTGCGCCAGTTAGCAGACAAATCTGCCAAATCCTTGAAGGAAATTGAACAAATTGTGATGCAAATCCAAAGCGAAACAGGCTCCGTAATGACCGCGATGGAAGAAGGCACACAACAAGTAATTAAAGGCACAAAATTGGCTGAAGAAGCCAAGCGATCGCTGGAAAATATCATTCAAGTGGCAAATCGCATTGATATTCTGGTGCGTTCTATCACTAGCGATACTGTGGAACAAACGGAAACCTCCCGCGCCGTCGCTCACGTAATGCAATCAGTAGAACTCACAGCCCAAGAAACTTCCCAAGAAGCACAGCGAGTCTCAGGTGCCCTACAACACCTAGTAGGTGTATCTCGTGACTTGATCGCCTCCGTGGAACGTTTCCGAGTGGAAACCCTTGAAAGTAGATAAAAAGTTAAGAGTTAGGAGTGAGGAGTTAAAAACAAAAATCACAACTCACAACTTGGAATAAAGTTCGTTAGAAGTGAGGAGTTAGAAATAAAAATTACAACTCATAACTCACAACTCATAACTCACAACTCATAACTCACAACTCATAACTCACAACTCATAACTCACAACTCACAACTCATAACTTTTGCTATGCTGCCGGAACAACAACAGCGGATTTTGGGTTACTTTATTGAAGAAGCCAGGGATCACCTGAATACTATTGAACAGGGGTTGCTGAATCTAGAGAGTACCCTCAACGACCCGGAAATGATTAGCGAAGTCTTCCGGGCGGCTCACTCTATCAAAGGAGGAGCGGCAATGCTTGGATTGACTAGCATCCAGCATACCTCCCACCGTCTGGAAGATTGTTTCAAAGTTCTTAAAGAACATCCGGTTCAGGTTGACCAAAAGTTAGAGTCTTTATTCCTCGGCGTATCTGATACCCTAAAAGCGCTGTTAGAGCATTTGAGCGGGCCATATGGTCTTTCTGAAGAGACAGCTAATACATTGATGTCAGAAACTGAGCCTGTTTTTCAGTGGCTCAATGAGCATCTAGAACAACTTGTAGAACAAGGAAATAGCGGAGTAGCCAGTTCATCTGCAAGGGAACATACAGGTTCTGTAGAGAATGTCTCCACACTGACAGAACTTTTCCTACGGCGAGATATTCCCAGTTTGGCAGAAGACGCGTATGAGGAATCTACAGAAATATCTTTCTCTGTTGCACCTCAAGAGGTATTATCGTCGGCCAGCGGCAAAGAAAATCATGATTGGAGCGAGTTTCAAACCCAGGTGCTACAAACACTGCGGGAAATGTTGCAACTGTTTAAGCAAACAACAACATCCTCAACTCGGCAAAACCTCCAGGAATGCTGTCATCAGTTAGTCAAACTTGGGTTAACTTGGAACTTGTCCAAGTGGTGTGGGTTGTGTCAAGCTGCGGCAAGTGCGATCGCCAATCCCGAAAATACTTATCTAACTTTAGCTAAAATCGTCATTACCGAAATCAAGCAAGCTCAAGAATTAGTTCTGCAAGGTAAGGAAGCCGAAATTGCAATTAGTCAACAACTAGAAGCACTGTTGAACTTTGCAGAAATTGAGTTGTTAGAAATTCCCTCTGATTTGCTTGATGAACAGTCTCCACCAGAGTTAATTGCTCAAGAAACTGAGGACACCGAACAGTTAGTGATAACTAACTTATCTGAGCCAATTGAAGAACTAAATCTCGAAGAAGATACTAGTGAACACGCCTCTTTTGAGTTACAAAAAACATCATCAAACGCTGTAACGGAGACTAGCTTTACTTTCACTGCACACGAGGAAGTACATCCAATCAGTAAGAATCTTGACCCCAATGGTCCAGAGGTAGGAATAGCTGAGTTAAATACACTTGCCGATTTATTTGAAGGCGAGACTCCTGATTTAGATGAGCCTTGGCATCAAGAAGAAACTTTAGATATTACTGCTACCGATGAATTGGGAATTGATTTCAGCAGCAATGAAACTGAAGATTCTGATGGCGACTTATCAGATTTACTTTCATTTGATGATGATGCCAGCAATGAACAGCAGACTACAACTACTGCTAAGACAGAAGATTTATCTTTGTTATTTGGCGACAACTTCTTAGAAAAGGAAAACTCAGAACCGCGAAATCAACAAATTTTGGCGACAAATGTAGAGTTGAGCGATATCAACGAACTCGATTTAAATTTAGATGCAGATTGTGAGGCAATTTTACCAGAATTTACGGAAGAACGAATTGAGGAGATTGTTCCAAATAGTGGTGATGAAAACGATGTAGTTGCAGATTTATTAGCGCTGACACTAGATGGCGATCGTGAACTATTGATTTCAGGCGAAGTAACTCAACCAGAAAATGACGCTTTTGCCAATGTAGAACTATCCAGTAACCAAGAAAACACTCTTGATAACTTATTTTTAGAAACTGAAAATAAAAATTGGGTAGAAGAAATTACCCCTAGTGACTACATAGAATTATCCCAGCCGACAGGCTTGTCTTTAGATAACCTATTTGGTGATACAGAAGAAAATTCAGTACTGCCTAGAAACGATTCTGAAATTGGTGATTTATTTGATATATCCTCAATAGATACATCTGAACTTCCTCCAGTTGCAGATGATTTGAGCAACTTCTGGAGCCAGGAAACTACAGAAAACTCAGAGGACGAATTTGATTCTTTAGTAGAACAAAATGTAGAAAATGCATTAGAAGAGAGTTTTTTTACTGGTAATGATGATGATATTTTTACTGATAGTCAACAGTCCACACTTTCTGTTATAGGCAGTTTGGATATACAAGATTTTGATCTAAATTTCCAGGATGAAGAACAACTAGATCTGATATTATCAGTGGATGCTGGGAATGATTTATTTGAAGAATTAGCACCAGGGAATTCAACGATTTTCCCTGAAATTAACCAAGCAGCGACATTAGAAGAATCAGTGCCGCTGTTCATACAGCATCCTGTAGAGGAGGAAATTCAGAGCTTATCGCAACAACCAGAAGCTGTAGATTTAATTCCAGAATTTACTAATCAGCCCCCAGAAATATCTGCTGTTGATTCTCTTGAAACGTCTTCAGGGCTAGAACTTAGTTCCTTTGGCTCCTTTGATGAAAATCCACAACTGCTGTTTGAGGATGTAGCCATTAACG
>NZ_CAWUDO010000130.1:0-17128 GCF_963920935.1 Nostoc sp. CCY 9925
GTAATTCGTAATTCGTAATTCGTAATTCGTAATTCGTAATTCGTAATTCGTAATTATTACCCTACGGCTAAAGAATATGTCTTTTAGTTTCCACAACTCAAGTTAGGATGCTCTGTCTTTCAATTACGAATTCTTCAAGTAAATCAAAATCACCCAACAAGTTAGCTGCAAAATGAATCATCACTTCACTATGAACAAACATCCAGTTCAGATTAATGATACAACCTTGCGAGATGGTGAACAAGCCGCAGGTGTAGCCTTTAATGTTGAAGAAAAAATTGCGATCGCTACTTTTCTTGATGCCATTGGTGTTCCAGAATTGGAAATTGGCGTTCCGGCAATGGGGCAAGAAGAAGCAGAGTCGATTCGAGCGATCGCTAATCTGGGATTAAATGCCCAGTTACTTGGCTGGAACCGTGCTAAATTGTCCGATATCCAGGCATCTATAGATTGTGGTTTGGAACGGGTGCATATTTCCGTTCCTGTCTCAGAAATTCAGATTGCCGCCAAGTTTGGGGGCAAGCAGCAGGTAATGCTGGATCTGCTGCGGGATGCGATTAATTTTGCTTGCGATCGCGGTTTAGCTGTATCTGTTGGCGGAGAAGATTCTTCCAGAGCCGATCCATCTTTTCTATTGGATGTGGCGTATTATGCTCAAGAGTTGGGAGCTTTCCGGTTTCGCTTTTGTGACACTGTAGGAATTCTCGACCCTCTGAACACTTACAGCAAAGTTCGCTCCCTTGTGCATCATCTATTCATTCCCATAGAAATGCACACGCATAATGATTTTGGACTGGCAATGGCGAACTCGCTAGCTGGTATTGAAGCAGGAGCGCGATCGGTTAACACTACAGTAAATGGGATTGGTGAACGCGCAGGTAATGCGGCGCTGGAAGAAATTGTGATGGCACTGAAACACCTCTACAACATCCCAACAGGTATTAATACAAAACGGTTGCTGGAACTGTCACGGTTAGTTGCTAAAGCTGCTAATTGGCCGGTTCCTCCCTGGAAAGCGATCGTGGGTGAAAATACTTTTGCACACGAGTCAGGGATTCATGCTCACGGTGTGTTGCAAAATCCCGGTACTTACGAACCTTTTGCGCCGGAAGATGTTGGTTGGGAACGTCGCCTTGTTGTAGGCAAACATTCCGGTCGGCATCTGATCATCAGTGTGCTGCAAGAACATGGAATCATACTCAGTCAGCCAGAAATTCAATCAGTGCTGGATGCTGTAAAGCATGAGTCAGTAAAAGTTAAGCGCAGTCTCACTGTTGAAGAACTCCTGAGTTTTGTTCCCCAAAGGTGAACTCAATGAGGAGTCGGGAGGGTTAAGAAAGCATCACAATTCCGTCTCTGGTTAGCGATTGCAGTTATTGTACCAACTGCTAGAATGTTACCAATTATGTTGGTAATAGCTATGCCGAGAAAAGAGCAAGGATGGATCACTTTTCAATTGTCTCCAGAAGAACGGCAACTTCTAGAGCAGTACTGCAAGCGGTTCCAACGCACTAAGACTGATGTTTTGCGCTCCCTGTTGCGTAGTCTCCAAGGACAATCACTCAAACAGCAGGGAAAGCAGTTTGATTCTGGAGAGGTTGATCTGGACTTATTTTGAGCAGTAGTGAAGAACCGCTATCGGTAAAGCGAGTTGTCTTGCACCTAAACAAATTTGCAATGAGGTTGGTAATCCCTCTGAAATCGTAAAAAAGCGTTCAAGTTCAAAAGTTGGCTATGACAAATCCTACAAAATTATTGCGATCAGGGCGCTTCAGAACTGGGTAATGAGTACTGGGCAAGAAAATATGAATCAGATTTGCTTGGGATCTAAATTCCCATCTTAAATCTTCTCAGTCCTCATTCCCTAGTCCCCATTCCCTAGTCCCCAGCCTCTAGTTCAATACCACTTGATGTCCAGGGTAATCATGATTGGTTAATTATACTAAAGCGTTTTTTCTACCATGCTTAATTTTGATTCCATTCGTACCACAGCAATGCAAAAAGTCCCATACAATTGGGCTTTGATCAAAAACCTGCTTTCACCAGAAGCAAGCTTAGAACTAACTGCGAGTTTTCCCCACGAAGAATTTCGCCTGTCGGAGGGAGAGGGATATGGATACTCTTGGGGAAAAATGCTTGCAACTAGCGAGGATATTTCCTTGATGCTCAAATCTAGCGATAATCGCTGGCGAGAGCGGATGGCACAAGGCAGACTTACTTATGACTTGAGACACCTGAGTAAAGTCTGGCGACAGTTGATAGAAGGATTGTGGACAGATTCTTACCGCGCAGCCATAGCCGAAATGTCTGGGTTGGAACTAAAAGACTGTCTAATGGATATTGGATTTCGCCGATATAGCTCAGGACAGTTACATCACCCTCATACAGACGAGCCGAACAAAGTTTTAACTCATCTGCTATTTTTCAATCAACAATGGTCTGTAGATTGGGGAGGCTGTTTGCGAATTCTCAAAGACTCCCAGCCGGAATCTGCCTTCCAAGATATTCTACCCCTTAGTGATTCCTCAGTTGCGATCGCACGTTCTGACAATTCTTGGCATACGGTTACTCCGCTTACTTGCCCTGCATCTGAGTATCGGCTAGCTTTACGAGTTGCTTTTTTTCGGAACGATCGCCTAACTTCAGATTTCGGAAAAACCCAGCTAGCTGCGTAGCAATTAAGTATTTTCTCTCTACTTTTGTCAGAAAATCAGCCTCCTGATTTTCTGGTTCTTCTTCGTCGTTGGTAATCCCTCTGAAATCGTCAAAAAGTGTTCAGGTTCAAAAGCTGACTATGACTAATCCTACAGAACTACTGCGATCACGCTACGGTGAAGTTCCCTTCAATTACGAAATTGACTGGAACGCCTCTCTAGAAACGCTAATAGCCCACCGTTCAGTCCGGTCTTATCTATCTGATCCTTTACCACCAGGAACCCTAGAATGGCTAGTTGCTGCTGCTCAATCTGCTCCTAGTTCAGCTAATATGCAAACCTGGAGTGTAGTAGCAGTTGAAGATCAAGAACGCAAAGCAGAATTATGCAGGCTGGCTAATAACCAAGTATGGATTAACCAAGCTCCCGTATTCTTCGTTTGGTTAGCAGATTTAGGTCGTCTGGCTCATGTTGCCCTAAGTCGCGGACTAACTCCCGTAGCTCTGGATTATGTAGAACTGTTGGTTAAAGCCATAGTCGATGCTTCAGTCGCAGCGCAAAATGCGATCGTAGCTGCTGAATCTGTTGGTTTAGGAACGGTATATATCGGCGCAATCCGCAAAAGTACTCAAGAGGTAGCCACATTATTGAATTTGCCACCTTTTGTATTCCCTGTGTTTGGATTGTGTGTGGGTTATCCCAATCCTGAAGCACAACCTGTTGTTAAGCCGCGTCTACCTCAGCCAGCTGTATTCCACCGGGAAACCTATAAATTGGCAGAGCAAGATGAAGCGATCACTCACTATAATGATATCATGAAAGAGTTCTACACTGAACAAAAAATGAATGTCGCTGGTGATTGGTCGCAACATTCAGCCGAGCGAATAGCCACTTTAGACTATTTAAAAGGGTGTAAAGATTTGCGTGAGACTCTGAATAACTTCGGCTTCAAGTTGTTATAAAAGGAGTCAACAGCCAGAATACAAAGATACAGGGTAAGCATCCACCCTATCTTTAGTAGTCTGTCAATAAATAATTGATGGATAAATTAAGAGTAGAGACGGCGATTTATCGTGTCTCTTTAACCATCAAAATGAATTTGACAGACTACTCGTCTCAAGTAAACTATGCGCTGCGGCGACCAGAGGAGAACTTCTGATATCTGCACCAAAGCTTTTGACACTTAAAGACTCAAAACCCTACACTTCAGTTTCAAAAGATGATTTCGGTGCATAAGTCTAAGCAATAGATAAGAACTTAGGCACCATGACAAAATTATGTCATTGCGAGTGCAGCATCTCCAATAGAAGCAATCTCAAACCTTAGTTTTCAGTGCGTAAGTCCTAAAATAGACTCGCTAACTTGTCAGATATAGCAATTCTCCTGCTTGAAACTTTTGTAAGAATTTGGGGAATCTGAAGGCATTTAAGCAGTCAACAGGCGAACAATTTAATTGGTATTCCAGCAAATTTTATCTTTCAAAAAAGGCTGACCTGTAAGAATCGCTCTTTGACTGAGAATTGCTGACCAAAAATGTAGAATTAACCCGCGAAACCAAAGGAGCTTCAAACAATGAATAATCTATCTACCAAAGACCTCAACAGACTACGCTCTCAAAGCAAAATAATTGTTAGTCGAGTGGAGATTTTTATCGAAACTTACTTATCAGAAACCTCTCTTGATGAAAATCTGGTTAACGAAACCTTAGAAGAGATCGTCAAAGCTGCGAATAACTTAACAACCGCAGCATCAAAGATGAAAACTGCCGAAACCGCCCATAAACTCAACGGTTCCAAATAGTTTAATAGGGCTGAGTTAAACCCCATAGCTAAATGGGGATTGAATACAGTTCCAAGTGCTGAGTAATCGATGCTAGATACTCAGCACTATTTCAGTTATGGAGATAAATGAATCTAGTCTATTAGGAAATACCATGCAAAAGGGGATAATTTCAAGTTTCAATAACTGGTTACAAAGAAATACAATTGTACGTAACCTGGAATTTTTTCAAGACTTTATTATCATTTCTCTCTGCCTTGGTTTGTTCTGTGTGATGCTCATTCGACTGGGAGATATGTTTTTCTCCTTTTTGAGTCCATTAGATTTACGACAAGTAACATCTGATATCCTGTTCATTTTGATTTTAGTAGAGTTGTTCCGCCTGTTAATTGACCATCTACAACAACAGCGAACATCTGTTACCGCAGCAGTAGAAATTACTATTGTTTCTGCTTTAAGAGAGGTGATTTTACGTGGAGTACTCGAAATCCCCCGCGATCAAATTTTTGGAATAGCTCTATTTCTGATGGTTTTAACAGTAATTATGGTGGCTTTACCTTGGATATCTCGTTTTCTTGAACAGGTCAAAATTGCTAACCCAGAAACAGTAGAAAAAGTGCAACTGTTACCTAAAAACTCTCTAGCTTCTGATTAATTGTAACCACACATACTATTTGAAAATTAGTTGGCGATCGCAAGTAATTTTAACAAATGTATGATATTCTTTATATATGGAGAATAAGAAGTACAAAATTCTTC
This sequence comes from Nostoc sp. CCY 9925, assembly GCF_963920935.1. Taxonomy (NCBI): domain Bacteria; kingdom Bacillati; phylum Cyanobacteriota; class Cyanophyceae; order Nostocales; family Nostocaceae; genus Nostoc; species Nostoc sp. CCY 9925. Next base: position 5,193 of record NZ_CAWUDO010000130.1, read on the forward strand.
AAAAAAATAAAGTACACTCCAAAACTAGCAATTCTATTTATGAGCTTTGGACATTATTATGCCCTAAGCCTATTTAGTCATTGAAGAGGACAAGGAACAGGGAGCAGGCAGGGCTGTTTCATTCCCTAAAACAGGTAAAATTGCAAGTGTTGAGGGGATAAGAATCATGGGTGCTTGTCTGATTGAACATCTGCGGCAAGTAGAAGACTTCAGAACAAGTGATGGTCGAAGACATCCACTATGGTTGGTGTTGCTGTTTGTAATAATGGGCACTATGAGTGGATATGTTGGCTATCGTGCATGGGGAGATTTTGTCAAACGGCATCGTCGAGCGTTAATCAAAACGTTTGAAATACAAAAACACGGTGTTCCCTCATACTCAACTATCAGGCGCATAGCGATGGGAGTCGATTTTGATAAACTGGTGACAAAATTTAATCACTGGGCGCAAAACTACGTTGAAATAGAAGAATCTGAGTGGTGTAGTATCGACGGTAAAAGCATTAAGGAAACAGTCCAAGACTACGAAAAATCATGTCAGAATTTTGTCAGTATCGTAACAGTGTTTGCGAGTAAAAAAGGACTAGTAGTCAATATGGAAGAGATCCAAAACAAGGACGAGAGGGAAATCGTAGTAGTGCAAAATTTAATTGCGGCTTTGGAGCTAAAAAATGCTGTATTTAGCTTTGATTCTTTGCACTGCCAAAAAAACTTGCCAGTTAATCCATAGACTATGGAAATAATTACGTGATTGCGGTCAAAGACAATCAGCCAAGGATGATTCCAAAATACGTAATGGTAATGCCGCTCGCAATTTCTCCATCATTGTTTGACTTCACAGATGGAAAGTAGTAACTCGTTCATCAGCATTTACCAACGAGTAAAACCTTTTTCGATAACTTGCTATTCTATATTCATTCCAGTGAGCTTTTGCCGATCAGAATCAAGCTACTCTGTGAAAGAATTCTCCTCATCAGAATTGCTGTTGTTATTTAGAAGGATTTTAAATGCAATCTAAGTTGTTGTAAAAATCAAAAGATTGTGAAGTATTGATTGTTAAGCACTAAACACTAACTAACATATCAGTAGAATACCATGCTTGAGAATCTTCTGAATAACCATAATTTACCGTATCCTGATACGATACATCCCATCATTGTCCATTTTGTGATTGCAATGGTGTTGTTTGCCTTCGTGTGTGATGTCATTGGATACTTTACTAGCAACTACCGTCTTTTTGAGGTGAGTTGGTGGAATATGTTTTTCGCTACAATTTCCATCTTCATCGCCGTTATTTTTGGTCAATTTGAAGCAGGTTTAGCACAACCTTATAACGCAGCTCAACCAGTACTTAATTTACATACGCTCCTTGGCTGGTCACTTGCAGGAATTCTGGCAGCTATTACAGCTTGGCGTTACGTGATTCATTGCCGCACTCCAGAAAAGATATCAGTTTATTATCTAGCAGCAAGTCTACTTTTGACTGTTTTGGTAGGCATACAAGTGTATTTCGGAGATGAATTGGTTTGGGTATATGGGTTGCACACTGTACCAGTTGTTGAAGCTATAAAGGAGGGCTTACTGCAATGAACCCTGAAGTTATTGAGCAATTAAAGACTCAGATGGGAGCAAATGGGTTGCCCTACACTATACCCATTCACCCAAATTTAGTTCATCTCACTATAGGTTTGTTCATCCTTGGCATTACCTTTGATTTGATTGGTGCATTCTTCCCTCTACAACAACCAATCTTCAAGTTTTTAGCAGTTCCTGCCACTCGTTCTAGCTTCTTTGATGCTGGCTGGTATAATATGCTAGGTTCGGCACTCATCACAATTTTTACGGTAGCAGCAGGTTTTTACGAAATCATGTTGGCAGAACCACTCACTGGAGTAAAGAGTGCCTGGGGATTAGAAGCTATGGAAACAATGCTTTGGCATGGAGTGGGTGGTGTTTTTCTACTAGCGCTGATTCTTGGGATGGCGATTTGGAGAGGATTTCAGCGTTATATTTGGCGTCAGGATGATAGTCAACAAGTGCAGTGGACTTATTTAGTTTCTGGACTGTTCATCATGTTCATCATGTTCATCCACGGTACGCTAGGGGCGCAATTAGCTGCTGAGTTTGGGGTTCACAATACTGCTGATATGTTATTGCGCTTGGGCAAAAACCCCAACTTATTGCTGAAGTAATCGATGTTAGTCCTTTGTACGAGTACTAATGACTATTGTACAGACGCGATTAATCGCGTCTCTGACCAATGACTTTTATGGCTATGAAAATCCGAAATGTTTTGATATTGAGTGCGATCGCGATCGCCTTAACTGCTGTTAGTCTTTTGATAGGGCAGTGGACGTATTCCTGGATGCCTCCTCAAGCCGCAGCAGAATCGCAGCTCGTCGATAAGTTGTTTAGTTTCTTAATCACGCTGGGAGCATTTATCTTCCTTGGAGTCACAGGAACACTCATCTACTCAGCGATTTTCCATCGAGCAGAGCAATATGATACCAGCGATGGCCCTCCAATTGAAGGAAATATCACACTAGAAATTGTCTGGACTGTAATTCCTGTATTGCTAGTGTTTTGGATTGCCACCTACAGCTACCAAATCTATGAGCAAATGGGGATTCAAGGCCCAATGGAAGCTATGCATCTGCATATTCCAATAGGGATGAAATCTGCATCTGCTGCACCAATTAACGGAGATGCAGGCATAGTTTCCGCCTCCCCGACTTCCTCAATTGTATCAACTGATGCTACATCAAATGTAATTCCATTTGAAGACATTGAAGTTAATGCCAAACAGTGGGCTTGGGTTTTCCGCTATCCAGAAAAAGGAATTACCAGCACCGAACTACATTTACCCGTTAATCATCGCATCCGTCTAGCAATGCAATCTGAGGATGTTCTCCACGGCTTTTATATTCCGGCTTTCCGAGTCAAGCAAGACATTATTCCCAACCGCAACATTGACTTTGAATTCACCCCCATCCGCATTGGCAAATATGAATTGACCGATTCCGAATTTAGCGGTACTTACTTTGCAACCATGCAGGCAAATGTTGTTGTCGAGTCCCCTGAAGATTACAAGAAGTGGCTTACAGAAGCAGCAAACCGTAAACCATGTACTGCAAATAATCAAGCAGCTTCCGAATATGCCCAAGAATCAAAAGAATTAATCAAAGGCTGGGTTACGGTAGCACCTGCACAAGCCCCTGTAGTTAATTACAGCAATTAGTCAGTAGAGACGCGATTAATCGCGTCTGTACAATGGTCATTGGTTTTGGATAAGTGACAAATGATAAAGAATAAAGGATAAAAGACAATGACAAATATTTCCGTTGAAGACATTACAGGTGACGCACCTCAACAGGAACCTAAAACAGACTGGAAGCAATACTTTAGCTTTAGCACAGACCACAAAGTTATCAGTATTCAGTATATTGTTACCGCTTTCATTCTCTTTTTAGTTGGTGGCATATTTGCAATGATCATTCGTGGGGAATTGATTACCCCAGAATCAGACCTAGTTGACCGTAGTGTTTATAATGCAATGTTCACCATGCACGGCACTGTGATGTTATTTGGATGGACATTCCCCATACTTACAGGTTTTGCTAACTATCTTGTACCTCTGATGATTGGGGCGCGAGATATGGCGTTTCCTAGACTGAATGCTGTTGCCTTCTGGATGATACCGATCGCTGCTATCCTATTGATGGCCAGTTTCTTTGTACCCGGTGGCCCAGCGCAAGCTGGTTGGTGGTCATACCCTCCCGTTAGCTTGCAAAACCCGACAGGCAACTTAATCAATGGTGAAGTAATCTGGCTTCTAGCAGTGGCAATATCAGGTGTTTCCTCAATTATGGGGGGGATTAACTTTGTCACCACGATTGTGAAGATGCGCGCACCTGGCATGACATTCTTCCGTATGCCCATCTTTGTTTGGAATGTATTCAGCGCCCAGATTATCCAACTGTTTGGACTACCTGTATTAACAGCAGGTGCAGTCATGCTTTTACTCGACTTAACAGTTGGAACTAGCTTTTTTGACCCCACCAAGGGAGGCGACCCAGTTCTATTTCAGCACTTTTTCTGGTTCTACTCCCACCCTGCTGTTTACGTGATCATTTTGCCGGTCTTTGGAGTCTTTTCAGAGATATTCCCTGTTTTTGCTCGTAAACCTCTGTTTGGCTATAAGATTGTCGCTATTTCATCACTCCTGATTGCTGGAGTTAGCGGTATAGTCTGGGTACACCATTTATACGTCAGTGGTACTCCAGGCTGGATGCGGCTGTTTTTCATGCTCACAACCATGTTCGTTTCTGTCCCCACTGGTATTAAGGTGTTTGCTTGGACTGCAACGATTTGGGGTGGCAAGCTCCGATTTGATACACCAATGCTGTTTGCGTTTGGTGCATTAATATTATTTGTATTTGCAGGTATCACTGGCATCACCCTTTCTTCTGTTCCCATTGATGTCCATGTCAACAACACTTACTATGTGGTGGGTCACTTCCACTATGTTCTATATGGCACGGTAACAATGGGGATGTTTGCTGCTATTTACTTCTGGTTCCCCAAGATGACTGGACGTATGTATTACGAAGGCTTGGGCAAGTTGCACTTCTGGCTGGCGTTCATTGGCACTAACCTCAACTTCTTTCCAATGCACCCACTAGGATTACAGGGAATGTTGCGTCGAGTTTCTTCTTATGCCCCAGAGTATGAATTTTGGAATATTATCGCCAGTATCGGCGGATTTTTGTTAGGTGTGTCTACCTTACCCTTCATTCTGAATATGATTGGTTCTTGGATACATGGCCAGCAAGCACCGAAGAATCCTTGGCGAGCAATTGGACTGGAATGGTTAGTTTCTTCACCACCTCCTGTCGAGAACTTTGAGGAAATTCCAGTTGTTATAAGTGAACCCTACGGCTATGGGAAATCTGAACCATTGGTAGCCGAGCATTAGCTGAATGAAAGAATTAACCTCACGTAGAGACGCAGAGGTTTTGAGGTGAGGTATTACGCGATCGCAAACTACTACTTTCTCTGTGCCTCTGCGTGAAATAAGTATATAGGAGTTTCAAGCAATGGACAGTTCCATTATTTCAGAAGAATCAGATCATCCCTCACACGAGCATACCCATGATGAAGAAGGCAGCAAGATGTTCGGCTTCATTGTCTTCCTGCTGTCAGAGACTTTCATTTTCCTCGGTTTTTTTACAGCATATATTGTCTATAAAACAGCAAATTCTGACTGGCTACCAGCTGGTGTTTCTGGACTCGAAGTCAGAGATCCGGCAATTAATACGGTAATTCTTGTTTCTAGTAGCTTTGTCATCTACTTAGCAGAACGCGCCCTTGCACGCCAGGACTTGATAACATTTCGCCAGTTTCTAATGCTTTCGATCGCAATGGGAAGTTACTTTTTAGTCGGACAAGCGATCGAATGGAACCATCTTTCTTTTGGCTTTACCACAGGTGTTTTTGGTGGGATGTTCTACTTACTAACAGGTTTCCACGGTTTGCACGTTCTTACTGGCATTTTATTGCAGATACTTGTTTTTGGTCGCTCTTTCATTCCTGGTAACTACGACACAGGTCATTTTGGTGTAAATGCCACTTCTATTTTTTGGCACTTTGTTGATGTAATCTGGATTGTTTTGTTTGTCCTTATTTATATCTGGCAATGACATTTTGTTGTTAACCACTTCTTAGGCTCCTGGTTGTGTAACACCCTTCACTTTGCTCTAGACAAAACTTAAAATGCGTTGCGATCGCAGTTTTTGATCAACTGCGATCGCTTCAGCATCAAATAATAAAATAGGAGCCGTTACCAAACCCTGAATAATTTGCAATACCAGAGCATACTCACGAATAATCTTAGCATTGTCCCACGCACAATTGATGAAGTGATGAGTGCCAATTCCCAGATAAATTAGTTGCATTGATTTGTTCCAAGTTGCCTAATTAATAACTTAATTACAATACTAAAGGCGCATTATATATCCTTGAAATCCTGAGATCCCAAACCATATCAGGACATCCCACGAGGATTGTATTTTGCAACTAAACCAACAAATTTTAAGCAACTATACGATTTATGATCGACAATGTACTCTTGTACCTTAAAAGCTAATGCCGATCGTATTTAATGTAGTAGATGTTGAGGACAAAGAGCATTACTTGAACTATGAGGAGATAGAGGAAACAAAGGTAGCTGATGAAGGATTACGCAACGATGATTACCTCGATGCTCAATGCTTTTTCGTCCTCCTCAAAAATGGAGATATACTACTTCTAGAAATGGCTAGACAGAACCAAGTAAGTAAAAACTTCCTTTACCGCTTACTGATGCCAGGGGAATAGCCTCCTTTAATATCTAGGGCTGCCTGGATGCCGATCGTTGCTATTCTTAAATCCATCGTGGACACACGAACCTGTTGCGATCGCATTCCACCAAATATCTCTAAACTACGTCACAATGACTGAAACAAAGCGGTCTAAAGCTATACCAGGAATTCTGTGAAGTTCTTCTAAACAAATGCCATGCTGGGTAAAACTAAGATGTCAGCATCTTGTCAGGAATTCTTCTCATCATCAAAATTGTCTGGAAAACAACATAAATATAGTTGCTTTCCTAATCAATCTTGCCTATACTCCTCAATGTAAGCTTTACTTGCCATAGTAAAGAATATTGGCTACAGATTGCTAGGAGAGTGCAATGATCAATCATCGGGCTTTGCGTCATGGGTATTTGGTAATTCTCGTGGCGATTCTTTGCATCAGCTTTGGTAGTATATTCAACCAAGAGCCAACTTTTGGACAGTCTTCAGGAAGTAAAAATGTCATTGTGGCGATGACAACCAGTATTGAGGATAGTGGGCTGCTAGATGATTTAGTTCCGGCGATTGAAAAGAAAACAGGATATAGGCTCAAAAAGGTTGCAGTCGGCACCGGACAAGCTTTGGCTCTGGCTGAAAAAGGTGAGGTTGACGCGCTATTCGTCAATTCACCGAAAGCCGAACGCAAAGTTTTGGAGGGTGGTGCGGTGATTAATCGCCACTTGGTAATGCACAATGACTTTGTGATTGTCGGCCCAGATGCAGACAAAGCAAAGATTAGAGGGAAAAAGAATGCTGTGGAAGCATTCAGTCTGATTGCCAAAAATCAGGCATTGTTTGTATCGCGGGGTGATGACTCAGGTACTAACAAACTAGAAAAAGATTTATGGAAACAGGCAAACATCACACCATCTGGAACTTGGTATCAGCAAACAGGTTCAGGGATGGCGGAAACTTTGCAAGTTGCTAATCAAAAACTGGGATATACCTTAGCAGATCGGGCAACGTATATATTTCAGCAGAAAAATCTGTCTTTGCCTGTACTGGTGCAAGGAGATAAGAAACTGTTAAATCTTTACCATGTGATGGAGGTAAATTCTAAGAAGTACCCCAGAGTCAATAGTGCAGGAGCTAAAGCGTTTATTAATTTTGTCTTATCTCCTAAAGGACAGACAATAATTGCAGCCCACGGGAAAAAAGAGTTCAAACAATCGCTATTTTATGTTGATGCCGGTAAGACGGAGAAAGATTACGGCTTTTAGAAAAACTTGAGCATCAGCTAATCAAGGGTTGCTTTACTGCATATTTGAGTATTCTTTCCCAATTTTTTAAGAGATTTGTATTTGTGAATACAATCATCGAAGGAGCTTTCAAAGCTTTTGAGCTATTAAGCAGTGGCGATAGTGACGTTCTCCAAGTCATGACGATGACATTGTTCGTATCTGGAACAGCTACAGCCATTAGTGTTTTACTAGGACTACCATTAGGACTGTGGCTAGCATTAGTAGATTTTGTCGGTAAGCAGACTCTGACTAGTTTGATTAACTTCGGTATGGGATTACCACCCGTCGTAGTTGGTTTATTCGTCAGTATGTTTTTGTGGCGATCTGGGCCATTGGGAAATCTTGATTTGATTTATACACCCATAGCTATGATCGTCGCCCAAACCATCATTGCTTTTCCAATTGTTGCTGGCTTCAGTTTTGCCGCAATTATCAGTATTAATCCGAAGCTACGTTGGCGACTGTTATCAATGGGAGCGACACAGTGGCAAGCCAACTGGTTGCTAATCAAGGAAGCACGGTTAGGGTTAATGGCTGCAATCATGGCTGGTTTTGGTCGCGTCATCTCGGAAGTTGGTGCATCCATGATGGTGGGCGGCAATATTAAGGGGCAGACTAGAGTCCTGACTACAGCGATCGTTACAGAGGTAGGGAAAGGAAATTACGATGTGGCGATGGCGATCGCATACATCCTCCTCATCATCACATACACCGTAATCGTGTTGCTGACTATCTTACAGCATGACAAGAAAATTCTATGAGTACTAACGAATATGTCCTGAATATGCGACAGGTGAGCGTCGCTAGCAAACCACGTCAGAATATCCTGTCAATTAACAATTTTACAGTCCGTCCAGGGGAACTAGTTGCTGTGATTGGCCCCAATGGTGCTGGTAAAAGCACTTTGTTAAGAACAATCAATCTCTTGCAACCTTACCGTGGTGAGATGCAATTATTTGGAGAGGATGTCCGTAATACCAATAAAACATTGTTGCGTCGTCGTTCGGCTTTGGTCTTTCAGGAAACCTTACTACTGGATGACACTGTTTTTAATAATGTTGCCAAGGTATTAAAGTTTCGCGGCACACCAACACACAAAATTAAGCAAAGGGTACATACTGCACTGACAACTTTTGGCTGTGAACACTTAGCAAATCAGTCAGCGCGTTCTCTGTCTGGTGGTGAAGCGAAACGAGTTTGTATTGCCTGCGGTTTAGTTGCTGATTCCGAATTGCTGCTTTTGGATGAGCCTTCTGCCTCTTTAGATGTGGGAATACGTCCCCAGATGATCGAGAAAATTAGACAATGGGCGCAAGCGAGGGGATCGGCAGTTATATTAGTCAGTCATAATTTTACAGATATACTCCATTTTGCCGATCGAGCGATCGCTTTATTTGACGGCTGTATTATCCAGGATGATAACTTGGAAACTATCATCCGCCGACCAGCTAACGAGCAACTTGCCAGACTGGTAGGGATAGATAATATTATTCCGTGCCATGTAGAACGCAGTAGCCGTGGAAATTTTATCAAACTTGCAAACGGGATAGAGTTTTTATATCCTGGAGAAATCACAAAGCCAATTACTACATGTTGTTTATCTGGCGATACTTTCAATCTTTACGATGCAAGTTCTTCAATGCGACATAAACTGTGTTCGGTAATTATTGAAGGACTAGTAGAACGGGTTTTAAATGGTATTGGTATTTGTAGTATCTGGGTTAAGGTGGGAGAACAAACTTTAATCGCCAGAGTGCCTCGGAATCATATATTTGGCAATGTATATCCCCATGAGATAATTAAACTAGCATTTAATCCTAAAGATGCACATTTTGTTTAGAACAAGAGACGGTTTTATACTAGAAATAGTGGGATAAATAAGAATTTAGTCAGTCCAATTAGCAAAAGACTATAAAATTTTACACACAACAGTATTTATCTTATTAAAACCATCATCTGGTGCAAGTATTTGTTCGGGTTTATGAATATAATCAGCACTCTAACTGGGCAGTCAAAACGTAAGGATTCAGGTAACAGAGTATTGACAAAGGGAACACTTGAGGGGGAGTATGAAAAATATGAATCAAAACCTGCCTCAAGATCTAGACCGAGAAAGTTTGAGCCAGTTATCCAAAGAAGAACTGGTAAACATGATCATTGAGCAGAGCAAGGTGATACGTGAATTACAGCAAGAAATAGAGCGTTTAAAAGTCAGTAGAGATTTAGACAGTTCTAATTCGTCGAAACCGCCATCACAAGACATCCACAAAAAGAGCGAAAACAAAAAAGCACCGCCTCAAGACCAATCAAATCAGCCGAACAAAAAACCAGGTGGGCAGCCAGGACATCAAGGTAAGACTCGTAAGGGCTTTGGTAGAGTAGATCGCTATGAAGTTTTACGTCCTACCGATTGTGTTTACTGTGGTCAAAAAGCATTTGCGTCTGTGGCGGTAAAAGTAGAAAAACAGACTGTAGCGCAATTAGTGGAACGTCCCATTGAAATAGTTGAGTACCAACGCCATACCTGTATATGTAAAAGTTGTGGCAATGTACAAACTGCCTCTTGGCCAGAAGATATCATTCCAGGACAAGATTTAGGGGTGAAATTACAGGCGTTTTTAGGATGGACAAATAACTATGCACATATGCCCTACGAAAAACAGCAGGAAATGTTGTGGGAACTAGGGCAAATCGATATTGGGCTGGGGACATTAGTTGCAACCAATGAACGAATACAACAAGCAATTGAACCGAGCATTAATGAATTAAGCGATTGGCTAAAACAGACACAACCTAATATCCATGTGGATGAAACGCCTTGGTCAGTTAAAGGGGTGAAAGAATGGTTATGGGTAGTGGCTAATTCTGAATTCTGCCTGTTTACTGCGGCTGATACTCGCTCTAGAGCAGAATTATCAGCAATTTTAGGCACCCAATATCAAGGTGTAATGATCAGCGACGATTTTAGTGTTTACAATGGCTATCAAGCTGTTTCCCAGCAAAAATGTTTGGCTCATCTACGCCGTCACTTCAAAAAATTGATTCAACTTCCCGGTCTTCACAACAAAACTATTGGCGAAACGTTTGTCGATTTAATTGATGAAGCTTTCAGAAGTTATGCTCAATGGTTTGAAACTCTTGACTCTACCAGTTATAACGATTGGGTTAAACAATTCAAGTCCAAGGTGCAATCCTCTATTAAACAATGGATTAACTTGGCAGGAGCTATGGCTGGAAACCTTTTACGCCTCAATATTAGACCTGAATCCTTACGTCAAAACTGTTTCGATAACACCAGATTTTGATGCAGTCTGAATTAGTGTTGCCGCGACTTTTTTCGCCTGTGAAGCGGTTGACCAACTTCCTTCCATCATCGCAACCACGATCGCACCTTGCACCAACAGAAGCAGTTGCCTGGCTAACTGTTCCGGTGATGAAACTTCTGCGGCTTGAGCTAGGCTCTTGATGTAGTGGTAGATAGATTGTTGATGCTCTAATGCCACTCTATGTCCAGGATGGTCAGCATTGGCTAGTTCCACTGAAGCATTAATGAATGCACAACCTCGAAAATCTGGGCCCTCAAACCATTCCCGTAGGGCATCGAATATTGCCAATAGTTGTTGGGATGGGTTAGAAGCTCGTTGCTCAATCGTAGTTTTGAGCCATTCACACCATTGTTCATCCTGTTGTCGCAGCCACGCTTCAATTAATGCATCTTTTGACTTGAAATGATTGTAGAGTGACATTTTTGCAACACCAGATTCTGCAACGATTCTGTCAATACCGACGTTGCGAATTCCCTCTCGATAAAATAAGCCTGATGCTGTATTTAGAATGCGATCGCGAACAGATTTACGGATTGTTTTCGGTTTAGTCATTTTAAACACCAGGTTATTTAATTAATCTGGAAGTTCAATTAAGTTTGCTTTACCCAATTGGTTAAATAGCAAATAAGATTATTTATCAATTGCTTATTCTATTTTTTGATTCGCCAAAGCTTCGATTATTTCTGAGGATTTAAGAAAACACTATCTGTAAATAATAAAAGGTTTATCCCAAAAGTGATTGATGAACTGCAAGCAGACCAAAGTCCCCCCGAACTTTAGAACTGCTACCGATCAAGTACTTCCACAATCCTCCAGAGACTTATGGAGCAAGATCATCAGTTCATCAAACAATTGGTTAACTTATGGGATTTGGCTTCATCACTACAGCGCAAGTGCTTGGAGATCCTTTGTGCGTGAAGTGGTTTAGATTCCCTATAAATAAAGAATATCATACATCTGGCCAATTTACTTGCGCT
>NZ_CAWUDO010000131.1:0-17113 GCF_963920935.1 Nostoc sp. CCY 9925
TCTCCGTATTATATATCTTAACATAGCTGACTTTTTTGATGCCCACTTACTTAGTCATACTTATATTGTAGACCTCAACTGTGAAAAATTACGCGCTTTATCTCAACTACAACCTGAGATTGAAGTCACAGTTGTAGTTCCAAAGCGTTGGAATCCTGGCGGTGTGCAAAACAAAATCATTGAAACTGAATACCGCGATGAAGGTTCATTTAAAATAGTTCCGGTTTCTAACTTCAGCCAAAATCATCAAGGACTCCTGACCTTTGGTGCTGATTTGATATCTTTATTAAAACAATTTCGTCCCCAAATCATCCAGGTAGAACAAGGGTCTAGAGGATTAGCTTATACTCAGATGATTACCTTAAATAAGCTATTAGGACTCAAAGCCAAAAATATATTTTTTACCTGGTGGAACCTACCCTATGAATTAAAATTACCAGTTGCATTATTAGAAAAATATAACCTTAATCACAGCCACGGCATTATTTCTGGTAATCAAGATGGAGCAGAAATTTTGCAACAACGTGGATATCAAGGGCCAATTAAAGTCATGCCGCAATTGGGTGTAGATGAAAGTTTATTTACTCCCAAAGTACAACCAGAGTTAGCAGCGAGTTTAGGTATTGCAAAAGAAGACTTTGTAGTGGGCTTTGTTGGGCGTTTTGTCCAAGAGAAGGGTTTATTAACGCTTTTAAAAGCCTTAGTAAGTTTAAAAAATAGACCATGGAAATTACTTTTGTTAGGACGGGGAGAATTAAAAGCTGAATTAATCAAAATAGCCACAGATAATAATATTCAACAACGGTTAATTTTAGTGGAAAGCGTTCCCCATAATGAGGTGGCAAACTATATTAATTTAATGAGTACTTTGGTACTCCCTTCAGAAACAACTTACAAATTTAAAACCTTAACCTCTGCTGGTTGGAAAGAACAATTTGGTCATGTGCTCATTGAAGCAATGGCTTGTCAAGTGCCTGTGATTGGTTCTGATTCCGGTGAAATTCCTCATGTAATTGGTGATGCTGGTTTAATTTTCCCTGAAGGTGATGCCCAAGCCCTTGCTAATTGCTTACTTGAATTAATAGATAAACCATATTTTGCTCACACTCTTGGGGAAATGGGTTATCAAAAAGCAATGATTAAGTACACAAATAAAGCTTTAGCTAAAGAGCAATTAGAGTTTTATCAAGAGTTGGTAATTAGTCATTAAAGTTGGGCATGGGGCATTGCATTGGTTATTGTTAACTAACTAATGACTAATGACTAATGACTAATAACTAATAACAAAAAAATGAAAATATTACAAATTGTTCCCTCAATTTCTCTGATTTATGGCGGCCCTAGTCAAATGGTACTGGGATTAGCTCCAGCTTTGGTAAAAGAGGGAGTGGAAGTTACAATTATCACAACAGATAGTAATGGCGATATAGGTCAAATACCTTTAGATGTTCCTTTAAATTGCCCAATTAAACAAGATGGTTATGAAATCATTTACTTTCGTTGTGCGCCATTTCGTCGCTACAAATTTTCCTTAGATTTACTAAATTGGCTAAAACGTCATGCTCAGGAGTTTAACATTGCACATATTCATGCTTTATTCTCTCCCATAAGTAGTGCTGCTGCTGTTGTGTGTCGTCAGCAAAAACTACCTTATATTTTGCGTCCTTTGGGTACTCTCGATCCGGCTGATTTAAGCAAAAAAAAGCAATTAAAACAGATTTATGCCGCAATTATAGAACGTCAAAATTTAGCTGGTGCGGCGGCAATTCATTTTACTAGCGAGCAAGAAGCTAAAATATCAGAACGATTTGGAGTTTCGACGCCAGATTTGCTGATTCCTTTGGGTGTGAAAAAAGAGGGAGGAAGAGGAGGAGAGGGGACAAATATAACGCGTCAGCAATTCAAGATTCCTGAGAATATTCCGTTAGTGCTATTTATGTCACGAATTGACCCAAAAAAGGGGTTGAATTTGTTGATTCCGGCGCTAGAAAAATTGTTAGGAGTTGGTTATAAGTTTCATTTTGTTTTAGCTGGCACAAATCCTCAAGATCCTGATTACGAAGAAAAGATCAAATCCCAAATTCAAAATTCACCACTACGATCGCACACTACAATTACTGGCTTTGTTACTGGTGAATTAAAAGCTAGTTTACTACAAGCTGCTGATTTATTCGTCTTACCTTCCTACTATGAAAATTTTGGCATTGCTGTAGCTGAAGCGATGCTAGCAGGAATACCCGTAGTCATTTCCGACCAAGTACATATTTGTCAACAAATACGCGATAGTGAGTCGGGTTGGGTAGGTACAACAGATGTGGAAGCGCTCGTAGATTTACTGCAAGCAGCTTTGCAAAATCCCGCAGAACGCCAACGACGGGGGTTAAATGCAAACAAATATGCTGATGTAAATTTTAGCTGGGATGCGATCGCCAAGCAAACAATCCAAGCCTATGAGAAAATTTTGACAAATAAATTAATTTAACCCAATGCAGATAACAGTAGTTTTTGCCAAATAGGCGCTAGAACTGCTTTGACAATAATATCTGCAATCACAAAACTAATCCCAATCAACATATAAGTTTTAGGAAAAGCAGATTTAGGAACTTCGCCCTTAATGCGAGTTAATAAATTTAACCCTAATGCAGCTAAAGCCACCCCAGTTGCAATAAACCCAATCACCCGCAGAATTGACCAAGGATACCACCCTAAAATAGCTGCTAACCAAGGTTTGGCGCTTATTTTTACCAATTCTGCAACATAGAAATTCATATAATTTAGCATCCAAGTGCCAAAGATTAATGCGGCGCTACTGAGAGTTACAACACAAAGAAGACAAAAAATTCCGTAGTGCAATAAATGATCTGGTAAAAATAAACGCACTGTTCCTTCCATACCTTCGCCTGTGCGAATCCAGTGGAACATTTCCATAGTGTAGGACTGTCCGCGAAGGATGACTTTTGCTGCTGTTTGTGGAGCGATCGCTGTTGCTACAATTACAGCAATACTCTGGAACACTCCCCAGAGTAACATCCACCAAAAAGCACTTTTATATTGTTGACGACGCACTTGTAAAAACAAAATAGGATAGGGTACAGCAGCACCTAAAAAAGGCATCAACCACGGAACTCCGAAAATAAAACTCGCAGTTGTGCTGAGGATAACACCAACAGTCAAAAGTATTACAATCATTGTCAGAAAAAGGGACTGGGGACTGGGAAAGAGCCAGACAAAGAGGGGTGGAAGGGAGAATTCCTAACTCAACACTCTTGTACAGACAAGGGTTAATCGTGTCTGTACTCAGCACTCCTCACTCTTGACTCCCCATCTCCCCATCTTCTCATCTCCCCAGTCCCCAGTCCCTTATACGAGAGTCTTAACAACCTAAAATTTTGTTTCAAACCGCTAAAGCCCGATTGGGGAATAGGGGTTTTATGTCATGATGGCAAAGTAGAACACATATGCTTTTCTAACTACAGGGAATCTCACATGGCTCTCCGTTTAGGTGATACAGTACCCAACTTTAAACAAGCCTCAACACACGGCGACATCGATTTTTACGAATGGGCAGGTGACAGCTGGGTTGTGCTGTTCTCTCATCCCGCTGATTTTACACCTGTTTGTACAACAGAACTCGGCACAGTTGCCAAGCTCAAACCAGAATTTGACAAGCGCAATGTCAAAGCGATCGCACTTAGCGTTGATAATGTTGAATCACACAACGGCTGGATAGGAGATATCGAAGAAACTCAAAGCACGACTCTTAACTACCCAATTTTGGCAGATGAAGATCGCAAGGTTTCTGACCTTTATGATATGATCCACCCCAATGCCAACGCAGCTGTAACAGTGCGATCGGTTTTCGTAATTGACCCTAATAAGAAACTCCGTCTCACTTTCACATATCCCCCCAGCACAGGACGCAACTTTGACGAACTTTTGCGGGTCATTGATTCTCTGCAATTGACTGATAACTACAGCGTGGCGACCCCAGCTGACTGGAAAGATGGAGACGATTGTGTAATTGTCCCCTCACTCAAAGATCCAGAAGTCCTCAAAGAAAAATTCCCCAAAGGCTATGAGGAAGTTAAACCCTATCTGCGGTTAACTCCTCAGCCTAACAAGTAAATCTGAAAATGATTTCCTGCATTAGACGCAAGGCTGCCCAATACCGTTCGCTTAAGGAATTTCTTTGTTGAGGCAGGCAGGGGGAGCATGGGGAGAGAAGAATTACTGAACAATAGATCCTTTTTCCTCCCCTGCCTCCCCTGCTTATCCGAACCGTATTGCCATTTGTCCAAATTTTGTAGTTGAACTCAAATCTCCTAGCGACAACCTCCAAACTTTGAAGGAAAAAATGGAGGAATATATGAATGAGCCAGGAATACAGTTAGGCTGGTTAATTGACCGTAAGCAACGCAAAGTTTATATTCATCGTCCTGGATTATCAGAGGAATGTTTGGATAATCCTGCTAGCGTTAGTGGCGATCCGATATTGCCTGGTTTTATTTTGAATATGAGTAAAGTTTGGTAAAAAAGGTAGGGCCGTACAGCTGATTGGCGCTATTACCTGGAAACTCCCTGAAAACAAAAAACCCGCCGTGGCGGGGTACACAACAAAACTATGAACAGTGAAAACTTGATTTAGCTGGAATACCTCATCTCAGCTTCTAGTTGACGAATCAGCTGTTCGTCGCCCTTTGCTCTGGCTACTTGCAAGCGATGTTCTAAGCTTTTTTGAATATTCTCTCTGTGAGCTTCTTGTGCCTTCCTGGCAGCCTGTAATCTACCTTGACTCATAAGAATTACCTCTTTAATTGTTTGTCTTTATGTCTTGTATTCTTAACATAGCATATATTTTGTAGCTGTTGCTACAGAAATTTTTGATTTTATCTAAATTTTAGTCAAATTATGTATGAAAACTGCATCGGTCAACAACCAGTGGTGACTTTGCTGAGCGATTTTGGCGATCGCGATGTCTATGTGGGCGTAATGAAAGGAGTCATAGCTCAAATCAACTCTCAAATCATGGTGGTAGACTTGACCCACCAAATTCCACCCCAAGACATAGCCGCAGCCCGGTTTTCTTTGATGAATGCTTATCCTTATTTCCCACTTGGGACAGTGCATGTAGCAGTGGTAGATCCAGGTGTGGGCAGCAGGCGACGGGCGATCGCAGTAGAATTTGCTCAAGGGTTTCTCGTCGGACCAGATAATGGCATTTTCAGCGGAGTATTAAGTCAAAGTCCGGCGATCGCAGTCGTGGAAGTCACAAATCTTAACTATTGGAGAACTCCCCAACCAAGCAAGACTTTTCACGGTAGAGATATCTTTGCACCAGTGGGAGCTAATCTTGCTAGTGGTGTCCCTCTCAAACAGCTAGGACAACACATCGATCCAGCCAGTTTGGTTAAGCTGGATATTGCCGAGTGCAAGCAAACAACAACTGGTGTACTGGGTTCCATTCAATATATCGATGGCTTTGGCAATTTAGTGAGCAACATTCCTGGAAGTTACGTCCAAGGTAAAAGCTGGTACGTACAGGCTGCTGGGTTGAGTATACCAGCATGTGAAACTTATAGTAATGTCAAAGAGGGAGAGGCGATGGCTTTAATTGACAGTCACGGGTGGGTGGAAATTGCTGTTAATAGCGGCAATGCTCACTCACAGTTACAGCTGAATTTACAAGATGCGCTACAAGTCTTGTTTTTCTGACAAAATCAGAACTGTTTGTTGAATGTTAACTGATGACAGTTGACAGTAGCCAGTGTACTCTTGGTGGTTCAAAGAGTTGAAGCAACTGGCTCTCATCAGAACTGTCAACTGTCAATTGTCAACACATCCTAGATTGAAAAATCCGATTATTCATATATCCTAGAGCATACTTTTAGAAATACTCACATTAAATTCGTATCATTGCCCATAATAATAAAAGTAACCATTCAGCAATTTACCGTACCACTCCACTAAGCAATCATAACTATATCTTTCGCTATGACTACGCAAACACTACCTGCACCACAAGTTTATCAAGGTCAGTTTGGAGAATTTACAATCACTTCAAACGATCGCACTGGGGTAATTATCTACCGCGCTGGGTTAATGATAGCTGCACTCAGCTTTGCCGTCGGTAGCGGTTTGGTTTTGCTCAACAATAACCCGACTGTTCTAAGTGCGCTGACACCTCTATATGCTTGTTTTATTTTGGCTCTCAGTGTAAGTTTATTTACCATTCATATCTACATGATAATACTACACCGAATGTTGCAAATTTTTTGGGCGATCGGTACTATCACATCTGCAATTTTAGCTCTATCTAGTAGTGAACCTTTGGCCGTTACTATTTACAATCAGCCTCTTACTTTATTTGGAGTTGGTTTTATTTTCGTTGCTTTGACAGGTATTTATTTTAAAGAAGCTTTTTGCTTCAATCGCTTGGAGACTAAAGTGTTAACTCCACTAGTACCAGTTCTATTGTTAGGACATTTAGTAGGAGTTTTACCAATTCAGTGGGAAGGTATTTTATTAGGAATTTGGGCAACGTTGTTTTTGGTATTTGCTCTGCGAAAAACAGTGCAACCAATTTCTGCTGATATTGGCGATAAGTCTGTATTTGCTTACTTAAAACAACAGCGTCTCTCCAAAGTTTAATGCGGACAAAAAATCGTCGGCGTCAAAAATTTCCAAAAGTCAAACTAATAAAACGCCAAGAAATGTGGACACTTACGGCTCCGGGGTGGGCGATTGCAATCGCTGTGGTTGCTTTTTTAATATTTTTGAGTATTACTCATGTACACTCATATCTCGCCGTAACTTCTCGTATCAAATCAGCAGAAATATTAGTTGTTGAAGGATGGCTACCAGATTACGCTATAGAAGAAGCGTTACTTGAATTTAAAAACGGTTCTTATCGTCAAATAATTACTACCGGGGGTACATTAGGAAAAGGAACTTATCTTACTGGATACAATAATTTTGCAGAAGTTACAGCCGCCACCTTCAATAAACTCGGTTTAGAAGCAGAAAAAGTAGTAGCTGTTCCCACACCTTATGTAGTTAAAGATCGGAGTTATGCCTCTGCTGCCGAATTTTATCGCTGGCTATCCAATTCTAATTTAAAAGTAGAATCAATTAATCTTTTTTCCTTGGACGTTCATACCCGTAGGAGTTGGTTAATTTTTAAAAATATACTGAATCCTGACATTCAAGTTGGTGTGATCGCTGCTAAAACCCAAGATTACGATCCGAACAAATGGTGGGGTTCTAGCCAAGGGGTGCGAACAGTTCTTGATGAAACAATTGCTTATATTTATGCACGGTTTTTGAGTTGGAAAAACTAAAAGTTTTAAAAAGCAAGGTTAAAGGGAAAAGGTTTAAATTCACCCCTTACCCCTTTGCCTTTTCCCTTTCCCCAGATCATCAAAGAAGTTGTTGGCACTTATCCGAAAAGTATTGACTAGATTCCTTATATATTCTGGCTTTTGAACGACAACTTGACATCGCGTTCTTGGAAGTTATTTTTTAGCCAATTCTGGGAACTCTATTAATACGGTTCAGTAATTCACGCAGCTTTGACCACAATTGCTGCTTTTTTAAGTAGCAATTGGCACTTATTATGTGCGCGATTCTGATCCGTATTGTAAGAATCGTTTAGAGTTTTGAGGATCGGCTGATGGATAAATCTATTATTCAGTTGGTTGACGAATTACCAGCTGACAATATCACTGTCAAAGTTTTAAAAGCTCTTGATTACGTAGCACCAGGTGAATGGAACAATTTGGTGGGGTTTGACAATAATATCCGCGCCATCACTGGAGAAAGCGATGCTAAGGTAATCCAAAAAATCCGCGATCGCGCTGTTACTTTATATCAAGATCCTCAAAATGGCTACCAGGCTGCAATCAAAGTTTATCAAACAATTGATAAAGCAGATACAGCTATGGCGACGGCGGCTTTAGCTAATAAAGTTGGTGAAAAAATTGGCTTTCTTTCTTTTTTAACTAAAGTTACTCCCAAAGCCGATGTCACTCAATCCATTGATTTAGCACTGAAAATTGCTGTTGAAATCATCGCTTTTTGCAAACTAAATGGTATTCCTCAACCTAATCCTCAAGAGTTTGCCAATTCCCTGGCCAACAACTATCAAAATGCATCTCTAATCCGGATGGTTGCTTTAGTTTGTCTAGATGGAATTTTGCCTTTAGGCCCAGATTTCCTAGCGAAAATTCAGTCAGTTATTAGTGGCGCTGATACTAGCGCAGTAGCTCAAAATCCTGTTTTCTTAGCTATCAATAACTCTCTACCAGGTAATAGCCCCTCTGATAAACTTGGTTTTATTAATCAGGGTTTCAACTCTGTGCAAGGGTGGATGAATAACTTAGTAGCCAAAACAGGCATCACCCCGCAATCAATTTCTAGCCATTTGGGTAATTTTATTCAGATTGCTGATGATAATTTAGATTTTGTAGCAGCATTCCTAGACCAAACTACAAACTACTACGAACATACAGGAATTCAAACTGTTGCTCGCAGTGTAATTTTGCAAGCATATACTTTAGTCAAAGAGGAAATTAAGCAAGAGGCACAAAAGCCCATTCAAGATGTTTCATCTGCTGCGAAGTCAGATAATACTCAGTATGCAGTCAGCAAAACAGTAGAAGTTTGGGATGGTGATGAGGAGGATTGGTATCAAGGAACAATTGAAAAAATCCAAGAGGATCAATTCTATGTTCATTACCTTGGTTATGGTTCATCTTATGATGAATGGGTAGGTGAAGATGACATTCGTACTCGCGATCTTCGCTCTGCTGATGACAACGGATATGCAGTTGGCCAAAAAGTAAAATGTTGGGATGATGACCAAGAAGCTTGGTATTCTGCTACTATTCAACAAATCCAAGGTCAGCAATACTTCCTTCGCTACATCGGTTATGACTCGTCTTATGATGAGTGGGTTGATAGCGATGAGATTCGCTAATTATTGAATGATTACGGGGCAATCATGCCCCGTATTAACAGACAGTATTTTGGAAAACAAGGGTAAGCAGGATGCCCGCCCCACAAGATTTATCATATTAACCAGCAAGAATTTTCCAATTGAATTTTGTATGACTGGCGATTCAATAAATGTGTTTAAGTGTGGTGAGAAATCTCCGACTGATTGCATTCTAAATTCTCATTTAATTAAGAATTACGAATTATCTTGATACTTGCGCTACGATATCCCCTATTGCCTTTGTGCAATGTGAGGAGTAGTCAGGAATAACACGAATATGATAAAAGAACTCAATACACAAGCTACAGACAATCTAGTTGCGATCGCCACTCAATTCGCCGGACTCGGGAAAGTTACAGCCACTAAAGCATTCGGCAGTGGTAATATAAATGACACTTTCTTAGTAACTCTAGATTGCTCAGAACAACAGCATTTTGTTCTACAACGCATCAATACACAAGTATTTCGCCAGCCAAAATTGATTATGCAGAACATGTGTACCTTCACTGAGCATGTTCGTAAAAAGTTACAATCTACTCCTGTAAACCGTCGCTGGGAAGTACCGCAAGTACTACTAACTCAAGACGAACAAAACCACTGGCGAGATGCTGACGGTTCCTTTTGGCGGGCGATTAGCTTTATTGAAGATTCACAATCCTTTGATACCATGCACGATCGCTCACATGCACAAGAAATCGGTTATGCCTTGGGCATGTTCCACAATCTGATCGGCGATTTACCACCACAAAAACTCGCTGATACCCTTGAAGGATTCCATATCACACCGCTTTATCTCCAGTATTACAATGAAGTTTTGGCGGCAAGTAATGTACGTAAAACTCCTGAAGTTAAATATTGCTTGCAATTTGTTAGCGATCGCCAAACCTTTGCACATATCCTAGAAATTGCCAAAACACAAGGCATTCTACCGCTGCGTCTGATGCACGGCGATCCAAAAATCAATAATGTCATGTTTGACACAGCTACCCAGCAAGCCGTCAGTGTTATAGACCTCGACACCGTAAAACCCGGTCTAGTACATTACGATATTGGTGATTGCCTGCGATCGGGTTGCAATCCGGTTGGAGAAGAAACAGAGATTTGGGAAAGTGTTTATTTCGATACCGATTTGTGCGAAGGAATTTTAGCAGGTTATCTTGGTGTAGCTAAAGCTTTTCTCACCGAAAATGACTATGCCTATATCTACGATGCAATTCGTCTGATTGCTTTTGAATTAGGATTGAGATTTTTTGCCGATTATTTGGCAGGAAATGTCTATTTCAAAGTGAAGCATCCAGAACATAATTTAGCAAGAGCGATGATCCAGTTTAAACTCACCGAGAGTATCGAATCCCAGGAAACGCAGATTCGCAAAATTATCAAAGATATTAAATGAATAACCAGACATTTTCCTTGCAACCATTTGCTTCTGGCGAATCTCTAGCTAATTTGGAAATTACAGGTAATATCAGCCGAAACATTAATCAATTTAGCATCTCTTATACTTTTACAGGTGATTTGAAAGAAATTGCCGTAGCCCCACCATCAAACACACCATCACGGAAGCATCAGCTGTGGGAAGATACTTGCTTTGAATTTTTCCTTGGCATCAAAAATTCTCAGCAATATTGGGAATTCAACCTCTCACCCGCTGGACACTGGAATGTCTATCGTTTTGATGGATACCGTCAAGGCATGAGGGAAGAAACAGCCTTGACAATACTTTCGTTTGATGTTAGAAATCAAACCGATAAATTAGTACTTACCTTAAATATTGATTTGGATAAAATCATTTCGCCAGAACAGATAATTGAAGTTGCCATTACTACTGTTATTAAGTACAGAGATGATGGCATTACTTATTGGGCGTTAACTCATCGAGGTGCAAAGCCTGATTTTCATTTGCGAGATAGTTTTATTCTGGAATTGTAATGTTACAAACATGGGATAAATCGCCGTCTCTATAAAGGATTGATTGTAATAATGTCTGATAATTTTGCGTTTCTAAATCCTGACCAACTACAGCAATGGCATCAAGGTATAAAAGATGCAAACCGTAATAATATTTACTGTCATTGTCGTACTTGTGGTTATGAATGGATAGATTCAACATTTGATGTTACTTGTCTGAAATGTAGTAGCAAGAATGTAGAAAGTATTTCATCTTGGCAATTTCCAGATGATTAAATGAGAGCGTTTATAAATATGCAACAAAACTGGTCACAAGAAATTTATATCAAAGCCTTAGATAAAGCAGCTGAGGCACATCATGGTCAGAAAATACCTGGTTTAGAAATACCTTACATCGTTCACTTGAGTTGTGTGAGTATGGAAATAATTGCTGCTTTAAATGTGGAAAAAGAACATGATGGAAATCTAGCAATTCAATGTGCTATTTTGCACGACGTAATTGAAGATACTGCGACAACATTTGAGGAAATTAAAACTGAATTTGGGGAAGCGATCGCTAACGGCGTACTTGCACTAACTAAAGATAATTCCCTAGAAAAACATCTGCAAATGACAGATAGTTTGCGAAGGATAAAGAAGCAGCCGCCAGAAATATGGATGGTAAAGCTAGCCGATAGAATTACCAATCTCCAAGCACCGCCACATTATTGGAATCAAGAAAAAATTATTGGATATCGAAAAGAAGGAATCCAGATTTATGAAACATTGAAAGATGCAAGCCCATTTCTCGCATCACGCTTGGCTAAGAAAATTGAAGACTACAAAGGCTTTATTAAATAGCTAAACTTAAAGCAAAATTGACTCTTAGATTCATCTCTCTCAATTCTCTTCTCTGCGACTCTGCGTGAGATAAATCCTATATTCACAACATAAATTACTAGAGATAAAATTATGGAATTACTAGAACTAATTTTAGTGCTAGCCACAGTAGTTGGTATTGCAGATGGAAATACAATTTTGGTTAAAGATGATGCAGGACGACCAGTAACTGTAAAACTAGCCTGCATCAATACACCCAAAGCCAGTAGCGACCCATTAAATTTAGCAGCAACAAAAAGGTTACAACAATTGCTACCATCTCAAAGTCTTGTAGTGATTAGAAGTACAGAAAAACTCAAGAATGGGCGCACAATTGGTGAAGTCTTTGTAAATAATCGCTCAATTAATCTGCTTTTAGTACAAGAAGGTAATGCTGTAATCGACCGAGACTCTTTATACAATTGCTATGAAACCAAAACCCAATATCTAATTGCCGAAGCTAATGCTAAAAATAAGCGTTTTGGATTGTGGCGGCAATCAAATAAAAATACGCATGAATCCAAAACATCTACTTGGCAGGGAAAATTAATTTATGAAGAAATTCCTCCTGTGATGTCAACTAGAGCTTATGAAGGTAACGAGTTTTTTCTAATTACTAACTCCCCTAAGCAGAATCGTTTAGTACTGCGTCCATCTGTTCAAGTTTCTCATTCTCAATTGCAATCATTTAATAATAAAGAAGTTGAAATAACAGCGGTGTATGTTGAAGGTACTCGCCCTTCACCTACCAAAACTGCTTGCCCTATTGAGTTTAATGGACAATGTATGCCGCAAGACCAGGGTTATCAAGTTTTATCTATAGTGCAGTTGAAATAAAAATTGGAATTGAGAATTCAGGAGTCAGAATTTAGAATTCAAGATGGTGTGCTTTATTAACTTGAAATCTGCTGTAAAAACGCTGCGTTATGGGCGTTAGTTATAACGCAGCGTACAAAACTGTTGCCTGTTTCCTTGCCCAAGGAGTGATTTTTATTCACGAAATACTTCTAATAACAGATGACTTGGTAATTGAGAAAGAGATAATACTCAAAGACATAATTTTATCTTGCCAATTACTGACTAGGAGATTACTTGATGAAAACTAGAAAGCTAGGCAAACAAGGATTAGAAGTTTCAACTATTGGACTTGGTTGCATGGGAATGTCCGAGTTCTATAGTGGTCGTGACGAACAAGAAGCGATCGCCACAATTCATCGAGCATTAGAACTGGGAGTTAATTTTCTTGATACTGCTGATATGTATGGGCCTTTTACTAATGAGCAATTAGTAGGCAGAGCAATTAAAGACCGGCGCGATAAAGTAGTCTTAGCAACCAAATTTGGCAATGTCCGCACTGAAGATGGTGGTTTCCAAGGCATTAGTGGCAAACCAGAATACGTCCATCAAGCTTGCGATGCCTCCCTCAAACGTCTGGGAGTTGAAGTCATTGACCTTTATTATCAACATCGCGTAGATCCAACCGTACCCATTGAAGATACTGTCGGCGCAATGGCAGAGTTAGTTAAGCTCGGAAAAGTGCGTTATTTAGGACTTTCTGAAGCTGCTCCTGCTACAATTCGACGAGCGCAGACAGTTCATCCGATTACGGCACTCCAAACAGAATACTCACTTTGGAGTCGAGAACCAGAGGATGAAATTCTACCTACAGTGCGGGAATTAGGAATTGGGTTTGTTCCCTATAGCCCATTAGGAAGAGGATTTTTATCAGGTGCAATTACTAGCCCTGACGATCTTCCTGCTGATGATTATCGAAGAAATTCTCCCCGCTTTCAAGGTGAAAATTTCTATAAGAACCTGCAATTAGTCGAGCAAGTCAAGCAAATCGCCGCTGAAAAAGGAGTAACTGCTAGTCAGCTTGCACTAGCATGGCTTTTGGCTCAAGGAGAAGATATTGTGCCAATTCCTGGTACAAAACGCCGTACTTACTTAGAGGAGAATATTGCAGCTACCGAAATTACTCTGACACAAGAAGAGTTGAATCGATTGGAAGCAGTTGCACCCAAAAATGTCGCAGCAGGCGATCGCTACCCTGACATGAGTTCTGTTAACCGTTAATTGATTTGAGTGCTCATGTTACTTGTAGAAATACCTTGGGCACAAAGAGTTTCAGTTAGACCTAGAGAGTCCGTCTGTTTGAATTTGCCCTTGCTCAGCCTAAATCTTGGGTTATTCGTGTAACTTTACATTTAAAATACGGTAAACCGATCAATTTGCCGTATTATGTTGAAAGTTGCGATCGCTTCCTTTGATTACCCTTAATAGCAACCAAAGGAAGCGGACTTTGCGAAAACTACTCTATGGATTTAAGTCTGGAGAATTTACATGAGCTACAAGCACATTGAAGTCAAACCAGTAGCTGGTTTTATCGGTGCTGAAATCAGCGGCGTGGATCTTTCGCGTCCTCTGCACGATGATGCAGTCCAAGAAATTCGTCAAACACTATTGAAGTGGAAAGTTGTGTTCTTTCGCGGTCAGAACATTGACCATGCTGCACAAATCGCCTTCACATCTCGTTTCGGCGAAGTGACATACGCACATCCCCACGAAGATGAGCCTATCGAAGGTTTCTCCCAAATCCTGCCTATTGACCGCAGCCGCTACGAGAAGCGCAATGGTCTACGCCGTTCCAGCTACGAGAGCCGCTGGCACACCGATGTGACAGCTGCTGTCAACCCACCTGCGGGGTCAATTTTGCGTGCGGTTAACGTTCCCAGCATTGGTGGTGACACCCAGTGGACTAATCTGGTAGCAGCTTACGAAGGTCTGTCAGCACCTGTGCGTGCCCTCGCAGACACATTAAAAGCCGAACATCGTTTTAATGCGCGCTTGAATTTGCCTAGCAACAGCAAGATCGCCCAGCGCATCGCAGCCAATCCTTTGGTCTCCATCCATCCAGTCGTTCGAGTTCATCCGGAGACAGGTGAACGTGCGTTGTTTGTTAACCCTGGCTTCACTTCGCACCTTCTTGAGGTGTCACGACAAGAAAGTGACCTGCTGCTTGAGTTGTTCTTCAACCAGATCGCTAAGCCTGCCTATACCACCCGCTTCCGTTGGAACAATGGTGACATTGCCTTCTGGGACAACCGCGCCACCGCCCATCTAGCCCCTCAAGATCTAGATCATCTAGAAGTGGAGCGTGTACTTTATCGCACCACCATCACAGGCGATGTTCCAGTTGGAGTTGATGGTTTCCGTTCCCAAGTGGTTGAAGGTGAAGTGTTCAACAGCGAATTACCAACCATTTTGAAGAACAAAGCCCAGAAAGTGGAAGCCCAACCAGTACTTTCATAAACTACAAGGCGAACGGGTTGCAATTTTAATGACTTACAGTAGGGTAGTACAGCTAGCTGTGCTACCCCGCGAATTGTCTGTACTCCAGCCCATTGCAGACCACTGGAAACTCAAAATTGGTCATCATGCTATCACTACCTAACCAAGTTTGAGGAAGTTTGGCTAGCAAAGTTTCTCTCCATTATTTCTGTGCCTGAGTTCGCCCGCACAGCGCGGAACATTCCAAATCGGCACAGCCCTAGACCAAATGCCAAACGCATCAGTAAAAGCGTCGGTACTTCGCGCACAGACTTGACAAAACCAGACAGTCCAAAACGCAGCAATCCACTTGGTCGAGCTACACCTTGCCAGATCGAATCTAACCAAGAAGGAAGGGTTTGTTTTGTCCAGTCTGCCGTAATTACCTCCCCCTCGACTAATTTCGTCTCTGCTAAAAGCTCACAAAAGCCTTCTATGCTGGAAAAAGCTGGATGAGACCACTGATCGAGAAGTTGTCTCATCACTGGTTCCTCCCAGAAATTTAGCGGTTTTTGGCGGTCATCCCTCTGATTCCAGTCAGCTACAACCAATATGCCACCAGGCTTTAGTACCCGCATTAATTCTCTGGCAAAAACGGCTTTATCAGGCATATGGGGGCCTGCTTCAATCGACCAGACTACATCAAAACTGGCATCTGGAAATGACAATGCCATTGCATCATCGACTGCAAACTGGGCGTTCAGCCCTTGGGGCGTCAACTCCTGGGCGCGTTTTACCTGCTGTGGGCTGATTGTAATCCCTGTGACAGCAAACCCATAATCTCGCGCTAAAATCCGACTACTGCCCCCAATACCACAGCCAACATCTAAGACAGTAGTACCAGGAGGTAATTTATCTAAACCACCCCATTTAACCATTTCATGTACAAAGTCAGATTTAGCCACCAAAAAATCCTTCCGTCGTGGTGGGGAACCGTAGTGACCGAGGTGAATGTGTTCTCCCCAATAAAACTCTAGGATGCCGTCAAGAGTCCATCGATCGTAGGAATTGGCGACTGTGGCAGAAGATTGATACTTGCGAGCAGTCAGGAAATAAGCTGCAATTCCCATCAATAAAACCAGAAGAACACCAATTACAAAATATAGTAAGGTTGACATTGTTTTGAAAGCTTCCTATACACTTAACATAGCTGGTTGACAGACAAAACTCAACTATGATAGCAGTATGACCTGGCCGTCTATTCTCTTTGGTGCTGCTTTTGAGCCTGTTTTCCTAAAGCCCACGATTATCGACTATTAATGACACTAGCCAAAAATTTACTGGTGGACTTCATTGTTATCTTCAAGATTATTAA
Organism: Nostoc sp. CCY 9925; assembly: GCF_963920935.1. NCBI lineage: Bacteria > Bacillati > Cyanobacteriota > Cyanophyceae > Nostocales > Nostocaceae > Nostoc > Nostoc sp. CCY 9925. The sequence goes on from NZ_CAWUDO010000131.1 coordinate 16,407, forward strand.
TCCATTTAGAGGTATTTATTACCTGACTAATAAAAGTGTCTTGGGCAACTAAAGTTGCTCTATGAAGTTCTTCATCAGTAGCAGCGCCTCCATTATTTTGAAAGGCTAGCGTTCCTGTCGCATCAGAAAGAAACTCTACAGAGAAACCCAGGTGGGCAGCTTGTCTAGCGGTTGTATCACAGCACATTTGAGTCATATATCCAGAGATAACAACAGTATCAATATTCCTTTCTTTGAGCCAGGTTTCTAATTCTGTTGCTGTAAAACTTCCTGGTAAATTTTTCTCAATCAGCAGATCGTATGGATATTTGGCAATTTCCGGATGAAGCTCCCATTCTGGACTTCCCTTTTGAAAAATAGGAGAGTTTTCTAGCGGCTGTGTATGTCTAACAACAATCACAGGTATATCTCGCTCTTTAGCAATATTCATTACTTGAAGAATATTATCTAAACTTCCTGATGGATAGGTTATTGGTAGCTTACCAGTGAAGTATTCGTTCTGAACATCGATTACTAATAAGGCTCGTTTCATGTTGATTTTTCCCCGCGATCATAATTATTTGCCAATCAATTTTGGATTTGAGAGGTGTAGCCTTGTCGCTTGTTAGCAAAAAAATAATCCAAAATCCAAAACGGTCAATCTTTGACGCTAAAAAGCGCCCTCCTTTTGGGAGAGCGCTTTTTATTTTATTTAATTTTCAGTTGAC
>NZ_CAWUDO010000132.1:0-17087 GCF_963920935.1 Nostoc sp. CCY 9925
CTTTTCCTGCACCCTCTTGACAAAAGTGCAATCACTCTAACCTCTCACCGATGGCTTCAGCCAAACTATCTCAAGCGACAAAGCGAGTGAAGTGTAACAATTAAAAGATGAGCATTTTAAGCCACATTATTTTCTAGTTATTAGCATTACTAATTTTTTGGGGTACAAGCATTTTATACCCCTGTGTATTTGATTAAAACTGAGATTTTTGCAGCTTATGTGCAGGAACTTGTTCCCAACCAGTTTTGCATTGACTATTATCTTCCTCTACTTTGATTAAGATTTCTTGCAAGTTTATTTTCAACTCAAGACTGTATCGACAATTTACATGAAATATAGGGAACAATCCTATACTAAGCAATAGCGCTCCAGAAAGCGGTAACACCAGGATTGTCCAAAACGCCTTGTTACGCATTATTTGACCAGTATTACCACCAAACTTAGTAATATTAGTGAGGAGAATATTATTGCGCTGTCCATCTTGTTGAATATTGTTAGCCATATGTTTGCCCTTTGAATTGCTTCTATGACTATTTAAATTGGGCAATGGCTGATTTACTGGTTAAGTAATTAGCTGATTTTTATACTTGATTTGAAACAGCTGGCTAAGATTTGGGTGAGAAATGGACAAGTGAATATATACAAACTTAGCCATCCTTCGCAGGTTAAAAAATGATAAAATCTAACCCGTTATTCGATGAAGAGTCATGGCGCGATCGCTTAAAGTAGCGGAAGGGTACATTGCTAGTGTCAGGTCTGCCCTACAAAGAAATGGCTATCCTAGTCAGAATTCCTTAGCTTGTGAGGTAGGTATTTCTCTATCGACTATTAAAAACTTTCTCAACGGTAAACCTGTCGATATTTTAAATTTTCAAGAAATTTGTCAAAAATTAGGTTTAGAATGGCAAAAAATATCAGTTCATTCAGAAGAAACTGTAACAGAATCATCTATTTTTATTACTGGTAAGTGCATTAGTGATCCGCGTTACTTTTTTGGACGAGAAGAAGAATTAAAACGCCTATTTAATTTACTTAAAAAGCGCCCTTTGCAAAACGCAGTTATTATTGGTAAAAAACTTAGTGGTAAAACTTCGCTACTCTACTATTTGAAAAATATTACAACCATACCAAAAGAAAAGTTACGCCCAGGACAAAAGTCAGACTGGCTACCACAACCAGAAATTTACAAATGGGTTTTTGTAAATTTTCAAGACACGCGGATGCAAAAGCAAGAAGGACTTTTGAAATATATACTCCAAAGTTTAGCAATGGAAATTCCATCGATATGCGACCTAGATCATTTTATGGAAATTGTTAGCGATAATCTACATCAGCCCACCGTAATTTTAATGGATCAGGTTGAAGTAGGATTGCAACGTTGTCCTGAGTTAGATGATGGTTTTTGGGAGTGTTTGCGTTCTTTAGGGAACACAAGCGGAAATTTGTCATTTGTTTTGTCTACTCCTAAACCTCCTTTAGAACTGGCTCACAGCAATGGGCATAGTTCACCCTTTTTTAATACTTTTGGATATATGGCAACTTTAAGTGCATTTACAGAACAAGAAGCACAGAAATTGATAGCAAGTTCACCTATTTCTTTTTCTGAAACAGACATAGAGTGGATTTTGAAACAAAGTCAGTGTGTACCACTACTGTTACAAATCCTTTGCTGGCACAAATTATTTAGCTTGGAAAATGGGGAGATTGGGGACAACTGGCAGGAGGAAGGATTGCAACAAATAAAACAATTTCAATTTTTGTTGGCGGAATTATGACTTCACAAAATGTATTAAGCAATAATTATACCAATACACCAGAACTACATCCTAATTTATTTATTGGTAGCATTCAAATAACTTTTTGGAGTTTATTTCATCCATCAGCTTTACATAATCATATAGCCCGCTCAAATTTATCTTCATTTTCATCCTCGGACTCAGCCATCAATACATTAACTAAAAATCGAGAACTACGTAGGCTATTGATCCAAGGATATTTAGTTTCACCTTTACCTATTTATTTATTATCAGCTTTATTTATTTTACTAATAGTATGTTTTAGTTTTGAATATTCTACAGTTAAAAATTTTAATTTGCTCCAAATATTATTAAATTTTTCATTGATATTTACAATTTTTGAACTGTTACCAATTGGTTTATATATTGCCTTTGGGTTGATATTTGGTTTTATTTTAAGCATGATGTTTGGTGATACCTTTGGCAAAATCTTTAGTGTTGCATTTGGTTCTGTTTCAAGCATCGTAGCTAGCTGGTATTTTTTGGAATTGTCAAACCATCTTGTTCACTTTGGAGAATTTGTTAGACCATTTTTTTGGAGTGCTTTGAGCGCTGCTGTTGGAGTTGCTCTTAGCGCAGCGATTGGAGTGAGATTAAATGGTGCATTTTCTATTGCTTTTGCTTGTATTATTATCGCAGTTTTAAGCAACACAATACTTAGTAATCCTCAAAGTCTTAGGAGTAGCGATAGTATAAGTAAGGATATTATTTCTTTAGTTGTAGGTATTGGGTTTGCTTTCAGCTGGTGGTTGCCTGTAATTTTATATCCATTACAGACTATTTGGAATATAACTTTATTTGTACTAGATAAAAGACAAACTAATAATTCACCTAGTTTTTTGGCACAACATTCAGCCTTCTGGCATGAATATCAATTGATACCTCTAATGGGGTTAGATCAACACATTGTTCTGATAGCAAAAAGTAAAAAAAATGAAGCAAAAGCTGCTATCGAATACTTAGTAACCAGCAGTCAAAGCTGGGCTGGTCAAGCAGCACAAATTGAACTTTATGCATGTGAGTTAGAAAACTGTAAAAATATAGAAGAGATTAGCGATGCTCATCATTCTATGTTGGCGATCGCTGAAACAGAAAACGCCGTGGCAGGTTTATTTAAGTTTTTTAGCAGTATAAGTCAAGAGATTAATCAAACTCTACGTTTGACAGAAAACTATAATCAACGTATTCTTCTTAGAGGTATTGAAAGACAATTAGACACACAGTTAAAAAAAATTATAATAAGTCGCCAAAAATATACTTCTCGTTTTTATCCAATTGCTAAAAAATGGCATGAGATAATCATCAGTTATATAGATGAACTTGCCAAAGAAACAGAACTTTACCAAGAAACAGACTCGCCTTATATTATCGGTATTCCCTTAACTCAAGAACAAGAAATCTTTATCGGACGTAGTGATATTGCAATTCGTATAGAACAATTACTTCTAGACCGTCGCCGTCCACCCTTACTACTTTACGGTCAGCGTCGCATGGGTAAAACTTCTCTTCTTAACAACCTGCAACGTCTGTTACCCAATACCATCATTCCTCTGTTTGTAGACTTACAAGGCGCACCTTCATTAGCCAAAGACTCAACAGGTTTTCTCTATAATGTTGCTAGAAGTATGATAAATTCAGCCAAAAAGCAAGGTGTTATTTTGACATCATTAAATCGTGAAATGCTAGCAGATGACCCTTTCACCTGCTTTGATGAATGGTTAGATGAAGTAGAACAAGCACTCGGACAAAACACTGCTTTACTGATGCTGGATGAATTTGAAGAATTAGATAGAGCTATAAATAAAGGACGCTTTGACGAACAAGATATTTTAGGAATGCTACGCCATCTGATCCAACATCGTCCACGCTTTAAGGTGATGATTGCAGGTTCTCATACTATTGAAGAATATCAACGCTGGGCTAGCTACCTCATCAACGTCCAAGTTATACACATCAGCTACTTGAAGGAACACGAAGCCCGACAACTTATTGAGCGTCCTGTCCAAGATTTTACCCTAAGCTATGAACCGGATGCCGTGGAGCGAGTACTGCAACTAACCCGCTGCCATCCATGTCTATTACAAATACTTTGTGCTGAAATTGTCGCATATAAGAATAAACAAGACCCATCTGTCCGGCGGTTAGCAACTCTCACTGATGTAGAAGCAGCGATACCAGCATCTCTTAGCAGTGGTGGATTGATCTTTGCAGATATTCAAAATAATCAAGTAGACACTATTGGAGGAGATATCTTGTACTATATTGCCATACAGGGAGAAGGGGCAATAATAAGCCATGAACGCATATTGCAACAGTTTACTGATGCTGACACATCTCTTAAATTGCTGTTACAACGAGAGTTAATTGAGGAGGTTAGCAAAGGTTATCGCTTCCAAGTTGAATTGATTCGCCGCTGGTTCGCCTGCCAAAATTAGCTTTCTCGCTGATTTTGCTGGGAACGAATGTAGGAAGAACTCACCATATTGGTAATTGCAGGTTAAAACACATACTCCTGTTGAAACTACCGAGTCTCTACAGAAGATTTTGCAGAATACTGATTGGACAAATACTAAACGCCCCGACCGGGCAACAGCGATGCACAGCATTGGCTCTCCAATCCTTTTAACAGTCAGGCTTTCATATCTCAAATAAGAAATGGCTACATGAGTTTTGCTTAACCATGCTGGTTATTTACGGGCATAAGAACAGAGAACGGCAACAAAACAACAGCATTGTTGGTCAAGTTCCTGCATCGGAGCAAGAGGTTTAATGTCAAACTCTGTACCAAGAACTGGTTATCATCTCCCTGAACTGTCACAAAATGTCCAATTAGTTTCTCTGCAAGTGATTTGGCGTGATGGTGATTTGGATCTCCTAGATTATTTTGAGTATTAAAAGACATACCTGATCCATCAGACTCTCCATGATTTTGAAGGCGTTCGCGTCGTGCAGCACGTTTAGCTAATATGGACATCAGGCTAGACCAAGTTTCAGTATCAAGTCGGTAGACTTTAATTTTTTGCTTTTCAAACCCCGGCTCAAATCTCGACCAGCGAAAAGCCGCTTTAATTCCCAACTGCGATAACATTTGATGCACAACCTGAACATCACTCATTTTGTCGCTGATGGTGCGGTTGAGATGGTGGTATATTTCTGAGGCATAGAGACGAATCTTGTCGGCGTAGGGTTTGAGGTCAGCTTTAGTCCATTCTTTATTTGGATCTAAAAAGTCATTTAATCCAAATGCTTCTCGCATTTTTCGCCGCAGTGCTGTACCGGAAATATCCCACGGGCAAACAGCTTGATTCCAATTAGCTTGTTTCTCTAATGATTTGGCTGTTCTGTCAACTCCTAATTCGGGATAAAGTTGCGCTTCTAAGTTGAGCAGTTCCCCGCGCCGTCGGCCTTCTTTGTCCCAAAGTACATGTTCTAGAGTTAGCTCGTCTACGCAGTAGAAATCTTTCAGATAATATTTTCTAATTGCTAGTGCATCTTCTGGTGAAACTGCTTCTTGGGATTCTAGCAGGGCAATTTCTGGATAAGTTAAATCTGCGGCGGCTACTATGTCTTTGGCTTCAATTTGTTTGATTTCGTCTTTGGCTGACTTTAGTAACAGTTTGACAGCTTTATCCGATTCTCGATTATCAATTGTAATTTGATGTCCTTCATGTCTGAGTCGAATTAGCAGTGCATCAGAAAGATTCATCATCGAATAATTCTGCTCGGCACTAATTCGGGCATACAAATTAACATGAGGGTTTGATTGCCAATCGAAATTAGCAATACCTTCAACAATATCTGGTCTAAGGTTGGAGCGGACTAAACTAACTGTGGCATCTGTTCTCTGTTGTAATTGAGCTTTAATTTCTAGATAATTACTGGAGCGAGAAACTTTACAGTAATTTGTCCCACGTTTGGCACACCAAACTATGCGGTCTACGTTGTCTCGCACGCGAATTAAGGATTGGGACATATCAGCGTCGGTGGATGATGCGCCGGTGAAAATTCCATAGACTTTCTCGACTTTATCTGGAATTTCTATGCTGACTCCGGTGGCGACTGTGGGAGAACAAATAATTACGTCATATAACCCTGAAGCTAATACTGCATCGGGATTTTTCAAAAACCTTTTTTCGTCTGGATTGCCACTGGTTTCTGAGTTAACTAGCAGGATTCTAATACCAGGAATTTCTTTTTGTAGGAGTCGCGCTGTTGTCTTGCTGGTGGCTTTGCTATCTGTGGTGACGTATAGCGCCTTACCTTGCTCGATGTTCCGCGCATTTTGGATTAACTCGTTTATAACAGCTGATTTATCTTTGGCTTGAATAAATGTGACGTGGTAGGGTTTGGGTTGATAGTCGTTATAAATTAAGTAGATTGGATCTGGGTTTTGTCGGAGTTCCCAGAGGTAATTTAGGGTTGGGTTGTTTAAATCAGCGTCAGCAACAATTATCCTCCGGGCGACTCTAATTAATTCTGCAAACCTTGCTAGTAATGCGGGACGTTTCCCGTCTTTATCGCAAGTACTAGAAGTTAGTAAGTGACGAACAACTTGGACAATTTCATCAATCATTAAGTCACAACCAGCAAATTTTTTCGGGTCGATGGCTAGCAGCGAATCAACACAGAAACCAATTCGGAAGCTGTAAGCTCCTCCTTTGATAAAATTGCCGTTGACTTTATCTAAGTCGCCCCGGTAATCTAAATCTGCTCTGGCACATAAATTCTGTACGAGCGCAATTCTGTGACTCGGTGCTAATAACTTCGGAGAATGCGCTGTAGTTTTGGCCATAAACTTAGTTTTACCAGTGCCTTTGCCTGAGTTAAGGGCAATAATTCCTGATTCGGGTAAGTCTTTGATCTCTAAGGTGGATAAGTCGGCTGTGGTCAGTTTTAATGAGGGTTCGTAAGTTAACCGATTTTCTAAGCGTTGCCACAACTGCCAGTGTGCTACTGAAAGGGCTTGGTTTAAGGCTGTTGACCAAGCAGCCACGCCAGCGTTGACAATTAAATCATCAACGCCTTTACACAGTCCTTTCTGACCGTCCCAGATGGCGATATCAACTATTGAGCCGGCGGCAGTCAGTAATCGGCTAAAGCGGAAAGTGGCAGCATTAACCCGTCTCTGGGTTAGAGTATTGGTGTCTTGGTCAAAGGCGAGGGTAAATTTTCTCCCCTTAACAGCAAATCGTGCTATATCTGGGATTAGATAGGGCTTGACAGGGTTGCCTAATAAATCCTTGCTACGGTAGCCGCCGTTAATTCCGTAAAGGGCAATGGCTACATACCCCTGTGACAACAGGCATAAGGATTTTTTACCGCCTTCTGTAATGATGATTGGGATTTCTGGGTGGAGTTCTAGCCAGTCCCAGAAACTTTCGCCAGGAGGGGGGACTTCTACGCCGTAGCGGTTGGCTATTAAGCGTCTATTTTCTCGGTTGACGGTGGGGAGATAAGCCCGTGAGCCGTTGCCAATTGGGGTTTCGTATTTTTGATCCTTGTCTTTTTTCGTGTCAATCCTGGGTTGACTGAGTTTGCCTTGCCAAGGGCTACCGTCTTCGTTAAAAAATATTGCGGCGTGGAGTGTGGGTTTGGCTTGATGCCCAAATCTGGTATATTTCCAGTTCAGTGCATCGTGGATTGGGGTTGATACATCCCCCCCAGCACTAATTTCTATGTCCGAGACGATGCGGATGTTATCAGTGTAGAGAGAAATTGCGATCGCAGAGCCGGTAATAAATTCTCGCTCAATTCGGCTGGCAAACTCACTTAAGCTTTCTACTGGCAGTAAGTTTTGAGTGGATGGTAGAACACTTGATAGATTTTTCAATTTCTTTCTCCTGGCAAGGGTTACAGTGCCCTCGCCAAGAAAAGACTGATGTGAAACTTTTATCTACAGAACAGTTGGCGTAACTTGTGCGGTAGAGGGAAAAGAGTCAAGTAGTTTGGGTAAAGCCTTCATGCCTGTTACTTTTTTCTTAGGAATCTGTTGGAAATAAAGCTTATAATCAATGAAAGGCTCCACTTGATCTTTCTCCAGTGGGGGTTTTACACTCTGTCTTTTCTGGCGGGGTGGACGTGTGGTAGGTGTTGCAAGCACCGAAGCCACAAAATACGAGCAAAATCAAATGAATAATTTGAGCCTAAGTCTGTGAGTCTTACCTCGCAGGCTTTTTGGCTTTTATTGGCTCAAATTCCAAAGATTAAAGACCATAAATAGAAGTTATTTGGTTGGGGCTAAGATGTTGTCTGGTAGTCAGCCTATGATCGAGTAATACTAGGCACATATTGCAATGTGGCTAACAATTGCTACTGAACAATCTCTCTCATCTGTAACTAGATTAAACTTTCCCTCTTTTCGCTCTACATCATCTGGTTGGTTCTCCTTTGTTACGCTGTTTCTCTTTTGTTAGCTCCTTTTTCTTTCTTATTTGATGCAATAGCTTTTTTGAGAAGGATTTTTGCTAGTTGAGGAGGAGTCATAAATTCTTCCTGTGCCCATTCTTGTAAATATGAATACTCATCCTCCTCAATACGAATGGTCAATTGCGGCTTTTTTGAAGGCATAGTCAAATTAAAATACCATGCCTAATTATTCATCCTTTGAGTCTTATTTTCCAGTGGTGAATCAAAATATTGACAGGTGACTCACCTATGAATTAACATAACAGACAAGACAGGAAAACAGCAAGCACCGTTAGCTGATGCCTGTCCACCGAGCAAGGAAAACCTATATAAATCAATCCTTTTGGCGTGTGGATCTGACAAAGTAACGGTAACTATCAAATGCTTGTCTTATCTTTGTCAGTACCTAACGCTGACCATCAGTCACTATTTGTCCATTAACCGATAGATGCTCTATGAAAGCGTCAAACTCCTCACGGGGACTTGATTTAGATTCCCCTGGTCTGTTTTGCTCAAGTTATGTTACGAAATCTGAACTCGCAAGAATTCTTAACGTTGCTCGTTCAACTTTAGTCAGTTGGGACGGCATAGCTCTTTACCGCATAGATGGCTATCGGCAAGCCTACCCAGTAAAAACTGATGGCAGTACGGATCGCTCTTGTCCGTTATCCCCGTACCAAAGCTGGGTTCTGTCCCGCATTGGACGAGTGATGGCTAATCTGCGTTCTGTCGAACGAGTAAAGAACTACATCAAAAAGTATCCCCAGGAATTCAGTCAAGCCAAGTTTCAAGCACAGTTCGCCCAAGTAATTCAAAGAGGTACAGCTGCATGAGTCCTAATTCCACCAAAACCAATAAGCCAGAAATGATTTCTATTAAAGAATCTGCCGAACGTTTGGGAGTTGCTGAGGAGATTATCAGATTCAGCCTTACTGAAGCTTACCCCGATGATTTTGATAGCCTCAAGGAAATAACTTTGGCAGAGTTTGAAACCCTAGCCAACACATTCAAGCAGAAGGCTCTTGAACAAAACACGCCAGAAGTAGCTGCGATTGCTCCTTCTGGCGATAGTCCTTTACCAATAGAACAACAGCAACAGATTATTGATGGTACTGTCAATGCCCTTCAAGAATTTGCTGGTAATTACGTGCTGACCATTGAGAAAATTGCTTCAACTCTGGCTTATTTGAGTGGTCAAGCAGTTGTAGACAACTTTGTAGAAATTCATTCCACCACCGTCAGAGATGGCTTAGAAAGCTATTTAGACCAGTTTGCAGCCGAGTTTGTGACTGCTGCTCATTCCATCAAAGGAGTGAACGCTAAAGATTTTTTGTCCCAACGGGGAATAACCCAGAAACAGCGAACTGCTCAAAAGTCATTGCAAGAGATTCTGAACCTAGCAGCAAACCCCTAGATATTGCTTCAAGGATGGCATTATCCGATGCCAGATTTCTATTCCTTTTGTACAAAGTTTCTCAATCAAGAAAAATGCACTTACTAACTGAAGTTTGTTTTTATTCTGGTGTGGCTACCCTCTCCCTAATTGGTGGTGTAGCTGCTTGTATATCGCCTTTGGGAGTTGGGTTATTTACTGTGGGCTTAGTAATGTATGTCAACCAAAACAAACAATAATAGGGACAAATTAGAGTCTGATTATCAGTGGCTTGCTTTCAAAATCCGCCCAGTCCTTTTAATAGCTTGCATCACAATTCCTAGTTTTTTTGGAGCTTATATCTATGCAGCAAATTTTGACTGTCGAGCAAATTTTAGCAATTCTCAAAGGGAAAGAAGAGAGTTTGAGGATGTTGAGGGCAACACCAGAATACATGAGATTGGAAGCGTCAGAGCGATTCACTACGTCAAATGACCTCCGGCTCGGTGACGCGATTCAGGCACTCTTCGAGATTCACGAAGCCATCCTAAATATCGAATTCTACTCCCAAGTTGAGGGGCAAACAAATGCTTTCAATGACAGCCTTACAGCGTAACCATTTGTACGAATTCCGTGGTCAACAACTCCGCTACAGCCATCAGTCTAATTGTCGAGCCAATGCACCTTTCGTTTTTAACGACTCCAAGGGCAGACGCAAAGAATTAAGCCAAAACCAAGTGCAGACAGAGGTTTTTGAACTTGTTGAGTTTTGTGAAAACTGATGATGAAGCGATTGCATCGACGACCAATCACTGCAATCGCCCCACTCCGGGACGTATCTCTCGCCGCAAAAACGAAAGTACACAAGGATTCTAACAAATGACACTTGATTACAAAAATCCCAACGATTGGGGACGTTCACCGCTAACTGACCGCGCTTTGAGATTAGAGCAATTCAAAGTGGAAAATCCTGAAGAATGGGCAGCAATGATTGAGGCGGATATTGAAGCACTCTCCACACCACTAGAAGAAAGTGAAAATTACCCACCCTTCACTGGGACGGAATTTCTAGCAACTCATTCAACCATCGATGATCATCCATACTCTGCTGCATTTGGTCAATTTTTAGGCAATGGGATTGACCCAGATATTGCAAATATATTGGCGTTTGGCTCCAACAGATTTGATTTAATTTCTGATGATTTTGACGACCCCGTAAGGCAACTGGCAACGAGAATTTATAACCGATTTGAAGACATGGGTTACTGGGATGAAGTGCCTGACTATGGCGATGATATCAACTACGACTACATACCTTATTAGGAGATTAAATGGCTAGAAATTACGGAGCAGCAAAACTCAAAAATCATATTCCCAACAATGCCCCCGGTACGTTAGGAGCAATGGGTAAACTGTTTGATGTCTCAGAATCGGACTTCAACAAAGCCCTCCTTGGCGACCAAACGGTAATCACCAGAATTGCAGACATGGCGCGACTGTCTGACACTGCAAAAGCCAATTTACCCAAGGCATTGGAGGCATACCGGAAAATCATTGAAACAACTGGGGATGTAAACCAAGCCTATGCCGAACTGGTGCAATTGACCCAAAAACACGGTACGCAAACCCTGAAAGCTATCAACACCAGTAAGACAGGAGAACAGCGTTTCAAAAACGAGATGTCCGAAATGCAGGCGGAACACGTCAACGCCACCACTGCGGAGGCCACCCGTCACGCGCAGCGCTCATCTTTGATTCAGATATCTGGGGCCACAGCTGACCTCATGGCTCTAGCAAAATATGAGGCTGATTTAATCAAAGCTTCTAACAAGCTGCCTGAGACACAAGACGCGGCGGATCGCGCTTATGAAACTGCGGTAACTACCGCACTGTGGACAAACGGCAGTGAAGCGAAAACCGACCGCATACCCAAGCCCAATTACTCGCGCACTGCTGGCATTAGTCGAGTAGGTGACTGGTTCAGGAATTTTATGGGCATCTAACCATAGTTAGCTAAAAGCCAGTAGTGCCATTCAACTCTGGCTTTTTCTGTTTCACCCACGCGAGGTAAACATGAATGAAATTGATTCCCTATTATCGCAGTTCCAAAATACCAGCGAACAGTCTACACCAATGCTTTGGGGTGAAACTACTTCAGAAAAACCGACCCCAGAGAGCGAAGACGGCGAACGGTTAGAGCAATCCATTCGTGATGTCTTCAGTAACAAGCAACTGCTAAACAAAGCACTGGCTACATTCTTGGGCGTATTTACTGCAAACACTGGAGTTAGCCTACTAACGAGTTTGGGAATTGGGGCGATCGCTTCTGGGACACTCGGCAGCATTGTACTGGGGCTATTCTTCGCCAATACCCTGACCAAGCTTCAATACGACGGACAAATCCATATTGACAAAGATTTTTTGGTAGCGACCGCCCAAACTGCAAGTGTAGGAGCTTCGCTGTGGATTGCCTTTGATGAATATAGGGCAGTGTCTAATGCATCTAGTGTAGGTAAGACGCGGTTCTATCAAGAGGTGAAAAGCTACGAGGTTAAGCCAACTCCAAAGAATGAAATACCTTGGCTGTGGATTGGGGTAGGTGCTTTTGTGTTGTTGGTGATTGCAGCAATCGTCAGGGGAACAAACCAATGAAACGCAAACAATTTGAAGAATACTTGCGTTCGGGAACAGCCAACAATATTACTGTGGGGGTGCTGGCGGCCATCGGGTTGATTTGTGGGGCAAAGTCATTTACTGGCACTCAAGTTAGTTTGGTTGAGTATTGCTTCATCCCCCAAACGCTAAAAAATCCAGTTAACCGTCAAGGGTACTGCACACCCTCTAAGCGGTACATTATGCCCCTTCACGAGTTTAATGCCCCTGTTTACGCCCCAGCTAACCCGGAGTTTCAACGTGATAGCTTTCTGCCAACTAAGGCAACCCGTCTAAGAATTATTCCCCCAAGTAACCCAGATAAGCCGCTTTGGGGTCTAGCCGCAGTAGTGGTCACAGGTGGTGCTTTCGCATTGTCTAAGGCTAGGGAATGGCGATTGATGCAGATGTTACCCGAACTGAGAAATGAGCTAAAAGCCAACTGGTTAATCAGCAAGCTTCGGTTCGGCTTGAGACTCCACAAGGAAAGTTATACCGCACAACTAGATTACGAATTTCACCAATGGTCAGAGAATCGACGGCTAAGAGCAGCACAATTATCAAAGATGACACCGGAAGAATTAGCCATATTTCAAGAGCAAGTAAGGTTAAAGGCAGAAGCCGAAGCACGGGCGCAACTACAGCAGGCAACGGGTCAGCCAGCCGGGGCATTGCCGGGACAGTCAATGCAGGATGTTGCCAGGGGTGACGACAAAGTAACTGGAGGACAACAGCAGACATTACAACAAAATACGAATGGTAGCCTTGATCCATCAGAAGCTCTTGCCTTCAACACTTTGCAAGCCCTAGCCAGAGCCGATAGTTCCACTGCTTTAGTCGCTGCACCAGGAAGTGGTAAATCAGTAACCCTCAATTACTTAATTCAGAAAATCCTTGCAGATTCCCCCAATGCGGATATTTGGGTAATTAGTGCTAAGAATGATAGTTTCTGTGGTTTGCGAGAGAAAGAAAGGGTAATTGTCTTTGACGGGGAAAACCCAGACCTAGCGAAAGAGGTAATTGATAACTTTTACACGGACTACAAACAGCGTAAGCAACTACTAGAATCAAAGCGCGAATCCTTACCACCATTGATTCTAATTTTGGATGACTGGTTAGTGATTGCTGACCAATTAAGTAAGCATTACTCCGACTGGAATTATGGGGGTAAATTACTTGACGTTTTACTGATTGGTAGAGAGTTTAATACTAAGTTTATTGCTTCCCTACAGTCTTTTAATCTGGCAGCATTGGGCATTGAAAAGATGGATGCTCAAACAAGAATGTGTCTCAATTTACTGCTCTTAGGTAACAGGTATATCAAGAACGGAAGGGAACAAGAATCTTATGGGGTACTGGAGTTGATTTTAAATAGAGGTGATATCATTCCGGGTAAACAAGAGAGAGAGCAAATTAAATCTAAATATCTGTCAGTGAAAGCAGTCTCTTATCAAAACTTCCGTCCAGTTATGATTGCTTCTGTTGGTGGTTTTGTTGTGGCATTAATGCCCCTTTTATCTAATCAAGTCAACTCGATTGCTTCGGAGCAGGAATATCTAGATAGAGTATTTGACCTAGAATTTAATTTAAATGCTGCTCACAATGCACATCCCAAACCATTATCTGAAGTAGCTAAAAAGATTTATGAATACTTCCAGAATGTGAAGTCTAAAACGCCAAAAACATTACGCGATTTGAAGAAAGCAGACAGGTTATCTGGCTATTCAGAATCAGAATTAATTGATGGATTAGCTGAATTAGTTAAGACGGATCAGGTAAATTCTGACGGAAATGATAGCTACTCCCTACCTGATTGGTGAAAGGACTGCCGTGATGCCGTGGTCATAAAAAGGGATGTTTTACAGGCTTTTCTGAGTGTCTACGGCATACGGCAGCAATCACGGCAATCCATGCCATGTATAGGTCGTAGCCTACGGCAGCTTTACGGCATTGCGGACAACCACGGCAGAGACACCAATAATAAATCAGCCAATAAATAGCCAGTTATTGTTAGAGGATTAGAGAAATAATGCTGAGAAATGCTATACAAAAGCGATCTAGCCCTTGATCTGGCTTTTCACCTTCATTTCAATACAAAAACCCCCCTAGATGCTACATAATACTGGGGGGGTTATTAATTAAATTTATCTATAATTGCAATCTCTAAGGGTGCGTTCTGCCTTGTAATTAAATTTAAGCTATCAATTTTTGCTTTTTATTGAAAGTCACTCAAAAAAAATATTTGATTTTTTTTGAGGTCACTCAAGAACCACATCTGTCTTCTCTTAGCTTGTGACAATACGCTGCCAGATAAGCTTTTATCAAGCTTACTAGCTCTGGGCTTACGCAGGGTCTGAGCCGCTATTCTTGCCATTCTATTACTACTCTGTTTCTTATTTTGCACTTAATATCACCTCGCTTTGTGCTTATTTACTCCATTGTAATGGATTCTTCTCAATGTGTGTAGTTTTTCTAGTTTTCTGAAGATGAATTTAAAAGTAAATCTACTAAAGATAGCAATAAAATTTTAATCTTTCTATTTTAAATGCATCTTTATATGTCACTTTTCTGATAAAATCACAACTGAATAATCAGCCTATTTCAATATTTTAGTGAAACGCGACTCCATTTATTACCAAATATTTAAACGCTTTCCTGCGTTAATTTTTGAACTCGTTGATTACCGTCCTGAGCAGGCGCAGAACTATCGATTTGAGTCAGTTGAGGTGAAAGAAACCTCCTTTCGCATTGATGGGGTCTTTTTACCTCCAAAGGATGCAACACCCAGAGTTATCTTTTTTGCAGAAGTTCAATTTCAGAAAGATGAAGCTCTTTATCATCGGTTTTTTACTGAGTCGATGATGTACTTAAATCGCAATAGAGGACTCTACGATGACTGGTACTGTGTGGTAATTTTCCCAGAGCGCAGTTTGGAACCAAGCGATACAAGAACTCATCGATTATTTTTGAACAGCGACCAAGTGCAGCGCATTTATTTAGATGAGTTAGGTAATTCTAATACTCTGCCAATAGGTATCAATTTAATGCAGTTGACAATCGCTTCAGAGAAGGCGATGGCTTCGCAAGCGCGTCTATTAATTGAGCGAGTACAATTAGAGTCAACGGACGCACTGCCGAAAAACGAAATAATAGATATTATTACCACGATCGCTGTTTACAAGTTTTCTTCGTTGAGTAGAGAGGAAGTGGAAACCATGTTGGGACTGACTTTAGAGCAAACAAGGGTTTATCAGGAAGCGAAAGCTGAGGGTAGGGAAGAAATATTGAAAGCAGCTGTGCCACTGTTACTAAAAACAGGGATGAGTGTAGAACAGATTGCTCAACAACTCAATGTTGACGTAGAATCTGTCCGGCTTGCTGCACAGCAGAACACTGATGAGTAAGCACACACGAAATCGTTGTTTACAAGTCTTTGTGAGTTTGAGTGTAAAGACGTGGAAGCTATGCTCTTACTGAACATTGAAGAAACACGAATCTACAAAGACTTGGAACGTCAAACCTTTCTTAAAAGCAGCAGCACGCATGAGTGAGCATGGGTTACAGCATCTCCGAAGTGGCTTCGTCTGTTGATTTATCCGTTGAGGAAATCACTTCAGAGGTGGTAAATTCTCAAACCCACACAGTCCAAGATGATCTCACAGAGTAGGGATCTCGGCTCTATGCCCTGTAAAATCTTGATTTTACTTTCTTTATTTACGACTAAATGAAGATTTTTACAACAAATCATATTAGTGGGATAGATTCACCAGCCTTGTATCACGAAACAATAAGTCGCACATCTAGTAAAAACTACTATAAAAAAGCTTTGCCCAAATCATTCCATAAGTAGAAATTGTATAGCACGTATATCTTTTGCCCGACAGAGATAAATTATTTATCAAACTTTTACTCTGGGGGGATAACCAACTCTAAATTAGGAGAAAACCATTCATAGTTTAGTTGAAAGACTTTTGGGCATGGAAAAACTTCAAAATGCCTAAATAAATCCGGCGTTGCTGTTAGCGCAGCTTGGCGTTAGCCATATCATGGGATGATTTCGCCCAATTTTGAACGCATTTCCAATGGTTTCAACGACCAATTCATCTCACACTTATGCAATGCCATAAATCTTACTCCGCAAACATTGTCATCTCCTACTAATTATGCATACACCTATTATCCCATTAATTCCCCCACAGCATTTAGGATTGAATGGAGAAGATAACCAAAGTGGTTTAGCAAAAAACAATCAGTCCCTAACTTATGACTTATTTGCACCAGAAATAATTGCTAATCCCTATCCATTGTACAAACGTATCCGCGAAGAAGATCCAGTTCACTATGAAGCATCCTTGGGCTACTGGATTTTAACTCGATATCAAGATGTAGAAGCTGCCTTGCGAGATGAACGGCTTAGTTCTGAGCGACGGACTTTGTTTATTCAGCAATTGGGCAATCTAGATGTCAGTTTGATCCAAAACTTTTTGCAACTGACGGGTAACTCGATGATTGAAAAAGATCCACCCGATCACTCGCGGATGCGAAAACTAGCGAATCAAGGCTTTACAACCCGTGCTTTAGAAAGCTGGCGGAGCATTATTCAAAAAACGACTGATACCTTATTAGATCAAGTGCAACATCAGGGTTATATGGATATTGTCTCTGACCTATCTGTACCCTTACCTAGCTTAATTATTGCCAAGATTTTTGGTGTACCAGAAAGCGATCGCGCTAACCTAATTAAGTGGGCAACGGATACCAGTTCTTTCTGGGGCGCTCCATCTGGTAACAATATAGAAGAATTAGCTGTTGCGGCTCGCAAACATAAACGCTCCGGCTTGCAAACAAGAAAATTGTTGGCT
>NZ_CAWUDO010000133.1:0-16860 GCF_963920935.1 Nostoc sp. CCY 9925
ACGAATCGACTTGTGTTGTGAACGAATCGACTTGTGTTGTGAACGAATCGACTTGTGTTGTGAACGAATCGACTTGCGTTGTGGTGTAGACGTAGGGGTTTTAAACCCTTGATGTTACGATAATCGCAACCGATAGAAGTCCGACTCAGCCAACCCATCACTAATATCTCGTGCTTTCTGCTCTAAACGTGACTAATACCATTTCTTTGTGAGGCTGCGCCAAATTGTCTTGGCTTCCTTCCTTCTTTTCTTTCTTTCTTTGTGTCCTTTGCGCCCTTTGCGGTTCGTTCCTTATATAGTTTGGCGCATCTTCATACAGAATTGGTATAAGAATGCTACAGAGACACATGCCTAAACCCTTGTAATATCAGGCTTTCTTAATTTTGAATTTTGAATTTTGAATTTTGAATTGGTATCACTCCCCATTGCCAAACCACCAAGGGTCATTACTAGCATTGGTTTTAATCAAAAAAGCTTTTTTCCGCGTGAACCGCTTCAGCGCTGCTGCACCCATACGCGAACCTCCCAGCCCGGAGAATTTAAAGGCGTTTTTCTCTCCCTCGTGCATGATGGCGGTAAGTGCAGCATCATTAATACTAATCGCACCTGCATCTATATGCTGGGCAACTTCTAAGGCTTCTGTTTCGGACTCGGCAAACACCGCTGCACTCAGTCCATAAATGGAGTCGTTTGCTAAAGATATTGCTTGTTCAACTGTGTCAAAAGGCATGATTGGCATAATGGGGCCAAAAGTTTCTTCGGTCATCACTTTCATGGAATGATTGACCTGAGTAAGGACTGTGGGACGACACCACCAACCTCCTCCTAAGTCTTCAATGACGCCGCCGCAGTGAATTATTGCTCCTTTTTCTACTGCGTCTAAGAGATGGTCGCTAATAATTGCTGCTTGTCTTTCGGCAATGATGGGGCCAATTTCTCCACTTTCAAGTGTGGGATAAGCTAGCTCAAGGCGAGAAGCTCTGGCTACTAGTAGATGGTAAAACTTTTCAAATATGGATTCGGCAACGTAAATTCGCTCAATTGATAAGCATGACTGTCCGGTGTTGACGACGGAACCCCACAATATAGCTGAGGTTGCTAAGTCTAAGTTGGCTGATTCTAAAACGATCGCTGGATCTTTTCCACCTAATTCCAAAAAAGCTGGAATAAATTGTTTAGCAGCTGCCTGGGCTACTTTCCGTCCTGTTGCCACACTACCTGTAAAACATATCAAATCTACATTTTCAATTAAAGTAGCTCCGGTTTGCCCTGCTCCTTCCACGAAAGTTAATACATCGCGTAATTTAGGTACGGCGTTGAGTGCTGTAACTAGCGGTGCTACGAAGCGGGGAGCAATTTCGCTGGGTTTGACAATCGCTGCACAACCCGCCAGCAATGCGGGAATGGTATCAATGGTAGACAGTAACAGGGGAAAGTTCCACGGGCTAATAATCCCAACTAAGGGATAAGGTACAGATGTTTGTTGCAAAGCAATGAAGGGAATTGCTGTGTTTTTTGCAGATTCTTGCAACAATTCTGGTGCTAATCTACACCAACGGTCGATGCTAGAGAGAAAGGAATCGATTTCTAATACTGAAGTTGATAATCTGCCGGTATCATTTACCAAAGCTTCGGTTAAGCGATCGCGTGTAGATAATATCGCTTCTTTCCACTGTTGTAAAGCTTCAATTCTTCCCTCTATACCCAATTGCTGCCATTGAACCTGCGCCCGACGCGTGCGCTTACACTGTTGTACCAGCAACCTGGGAGGCGGTGGGATAATTACGTAGTCATATTTGCCAGTTCGGGGGTTGCGGACTTCTATTGGTTTTGTATTAGTCATTAGTCAAAACCCTTCGGGTAAGGGGAAAGGGGAAAGGGAAAAGGGGAAAGGGGAAAGGGGAAAGGGGAAAGGGATTATGGAATGGATGGTGACACAATATTACTGGCTGTAATAATTTTGATCTCAGAATTTAGTTTTCAGAAAAAGGTTACTGGGTTTGGGTTGAAGGTTTTTCCTCCCTTTCCCCTTTTCTTTTTCCCCTTTGCCCTTTTCCCCTTCCCCTTGGCGAAGCCATTTCCCAATGCCCAATTCAAATTATTCCTAATTGTGCTAACCGTTCAATGGTGGCTTGCTGTGTTTGGAGGAAGTGTTTGCGGTCTACTTCTGTTTCCAGCATAGTATTAGCGGGGTAAAAGTGTGACATTCGATAGCTTTCGGCGTAGAGTTCAAATCGTTGACGTGCAAGTAAATTATTTAACCCTGGGCGGCGGCGATCGCGGCGTAATGCTGCTAAATCAATCTCGGCGAATGCTGTCATACTTTCGCCTGCACCTGTCTCTGCTAACACTATTCCCCGATAGTCGATGATTTTTGAACCACCATCAGCGGAAGCAATGGGGATAGCAATATTAGCGATACCTGCGGTATTAGCTGATACGACATACGCCAAATTTTCTACGGCGCGAGTAATTTTTGCAGCGTCTTTGGGTGTGAGGTTTTTGTTATACACTTCTGAAGTGGAATGCAGAAAAATCTCTGCTCCTCGCATGGCTAGACACCGCGCTACTTCTGGATACAAAATTTCTTCTGATGCTAAAGCTGCTAAATTACCGATGGCAGTTTTGGCTACAGGGAAAACTCCTTCTAAACCATAGCAGTCGAGATATTTATCCCAAACGTCATGGGGAGTAGGAGCAAATAAAGAATTTAACCGCCGATAGCGTAAGATTATTGAGCCAGAGGGGTCAAGTATAAAGCAGGTTTGAAAGTATAATCCGGGAAAGTTGGGGTCAACTTCGTAGGCGTTACCAGCCAAAAAGATTTTATGCTTTTGGGCAATTTTCCCCAGTGCTTCATACTCAACACCAGCCATTTCTACACAAGCTTTTTCTGCCCATCCTCCGAGAGTATCTCCCATCGGAAAACCTGTGAGAAAATATTCTGGCAGTACAATTAAACGACAATCAAAGCCAATAAAAGCGATACTAGCTGCAATTTGTTGCGCTAGGCGATTGATAGAGTTTAGCATCAGCGATCGCGCTTCGTGGCGATCGCTTGCTTGGTTGACTGCATGACAGGTAATTTGCAGCGCTAAGGCACGGTAGGATTCTGAATTGGGCATGGGGCAGGGGGAGCAGGGGAGGCAGGAATTGAGTTATTTAATTTTTGGATGTCCCTAATGACTAATGACTAATGACTAATGACTAATGACTAATGACTAATGACTAATGACTAATTTTGCGATCGCCACCCCAGAGGGATCGTACTAGTTGATCTGTTAATTGGGTGCCAAAAAGTTGGGCGGCAAATTTATTACCTGGGTCGCGTTCAGCAGCGGTTCGGCGTAGCAATAAATCACGAGTTGCTAAAGTAGCGCGTGCATCTTGTGATACAGGTTCAGCTGCGTCTACCCAAGTTAGCCAGCGTTCTAGTGTTTCATGTGCAACTGTGCGAGTTATTTCGAGGGTATCAGAAGTAGGTGCGCCAGTGTAGCAGAGGCTAACAGGGGATTGAAATAGGCGAACATAGACGCTTTTGCTAGTAAATACCTTTAGTCGCGCATCTTCTAGCAACTGCAAAAATGTTTGGTTAACTGGTTCATAATAGCGATCGAGATATGCCAAATCGCTTAAAAGCTCTGTCCGAGCAATGTAATCTATATAAAATAAAATATCTCCATTTGGAAGCGTGCCAAACTCAAATGCCAAATGTGGAACTTGGATATGGGACGCTAACCAAGTGGTGAGGCGCATGGTGCTAAAGTTGGATTTTTCGGGGTTTCCTAACCATGAATGCACTAGCCAATCAATTTCTTTTCCCCAAAATGCGCTCAGCGAACCTTTGATATTACCGTCAAGACTGCTGTATTCTTGTAAATCTTCTACAGAAGGATCTGGATTTAACTCAAAACGAGCTTCCAATTTTTGGCGGAGTTCTTTTGTAATATTCCACAACTGCTCAAATACAGTTTTCTTGTCTAGATTGGTTGGTTGCTGAGTCATGGTTGGAGTTTGTTGGTTTTGTATATAAAAAGTTTAAACCGCTTGTGATTGAAACTGGCTCTGCTCCGAATGGCACGCTTGTAAAGCTATTTCTTGGGGTGAGGCAGGAGGCAGAGGGCAGGAGGCAGAAGTTATGAAATCTTTGTGCTGCAAAACTTTCGGGTTTTTATTTTCTTTTCCTTCTGCCTCCTGCCTCCTGCCTTGTGCTTCCAGAATAATATACGCTGTATGCCCCTAGCGCGCGTTGCTGTATTCTCAAAAGGGGGGATGCTTTTACTTTATCTATATACCTTATGTCTTCTTGCCAAAAACTACGGCAATTATTAGCGCGTCCAGAAATTATTGTAATTCCTGGTGTTTATGATTGTTTGGGAGCCAAGTTAGCCGAACAACAAGATTTTGAAGTCGTGGCTACCAGTGGCTTTGGAATTGCGGCTTCTGTTTTGGGTTTGCCAGATTACGGCTTTGTCACGGCTACTGAAATGCTTTATAGTGTGGGGCGGATTGCTCAATCAGTTAATATTCCCCTGATTGCTGATTTGGACACAGGTTATGGTAATGCCTTAAATGTGGTTCGCACGATTAAAGATGCTGTACAGTTGGGTGTTGCTGGGGTGCTGTTGGAAGATCAGGAATGGCCGAAAAAGTGTGGACACTTTGAAGGAAAGCGAGTCATTCCGCAAGCCGAACATGTGGGAAAAATTCGCGCCGCAGTAGAAGCGCGTGGCGATAGCGGTTTAGTAATTATTGCCCGAACTGATGCGCGTGGGCCACTGGGTTTAGAAGAAGCGATCGCCCGCGGTCGAGCTTACATTGCGGCTGGAGCAGATATACTGTTTGTGGAGGCTCCCCAATCTGTTGATGAATTGAGAGTGATCGCTACTGCTTTCCCCGATGTACCACTAATAGCTAATATTGTTGAAGGTGGTAAAACTCCAGAAATTTCCACAGATGAACTACAAAAGTTAGGTTTTAAAATTGCATTTTTCCCTGTTACTGCTTTACTCGCAGTCACACAAGTAATGAATAGCTGTTTGAAGCATCTCAAAGAACACGGAACCACAGCTAATTTACCCAACTTAGTTAACTTTAAAGATTTTCAAGAACTCATCGGCGTGCCTAAATATTTGCAAATGGAGCAAGATTTTAAATAAGAATTCAGAATTCAGCAATTAAGATGTAGGGTGTGTTGTCGCGTAGCGCAACGCACCTTTAATTTTTGGCTAAAGGGTGATTTTTCTAATTCATTACGTAACTTTTCAGCCAACAAAACTGGTCTTTCAGACGCGATGAATCGCGTCTCTACAAATTATGGACGATTTCCCTTAACCTGAGAATTACTAATAGAAAATCCCCGACGCGTAGGCTTAATACTAGCTAACTCTACCTGAAAACTTACCTTATCTTTCATTTCGCCACTTCTTGCTTCCAAAGTCCAATTACCAGGACGTAAATTCCAAAATAAAGAATTAGCAGAATTTGTATTTAATTTTTCCCCATTTAGCCACCACTCCACAGGTGTAGATTTATTTCCTGCTAATTTGAATTCTAATTTTTGCAGTCCTGCTTCACCTGGATAGAGTAAAAATACATCGCCATGATGGGGAGATACAATTCTCAAATTATCAGAAATTAAATGCGATCGCTGTTGTTTTGCCAACCACTCATCATACTCTGGCGGCAAATCAAATTTATTTTCCGTTTCGTAACTATTTTTATCTTCTGGATAGAAATATTCCTGCACCACTGAAGTACAATCTGGTGTTGGTTTTAAACCAGAAATTGCACAAACAGGTAATTGTATTAAACCTTCTGGAGATGTAAAACCTTCTGGTTCTTGATGTTCGTGCAGATGTAACATAATTCGATTCCACAGAGGTGCTGCACCCGTAACACCTGAAACCTGACGCATAGGTTCGCCGTTGAAATTACCTACCCAAGTAGCGACGGTGTAATCTGTAGTAAAGCCAACAGTCCAAGTATCGCGAAAATTAGAAGAAGTACCAGTTTTAACAGCAGCCGGAAAAGGTAAATTTAACACCGAGTCTACACCAAAAGCCGTTGCACGAGCATGGTTATCACTAAGGATATTGGTGATTAATTGCCAAATTCTCTGGTTAGAAAATGGAAAATTTGTAGAGACGCGATTCATCGCGTCTATGGGGATTGGAGAATTAGAAAATATGCTTACTAAAGGAATCGCATCACCCTGTCGTGCTATGGTTAAATATGCTCTGGCTAATTCCCAAAGACTGACTTCGCCACTACCCAAAGTCAAACCTAAACCATAATGTTCTGGAGTTTGATTTAGGTGTTCAAACCCTAATTGATGCAGACGTTCTAAAAAAGTTTCCACGCCTACTTTTTCTAACACGCGCACTGCGGGTACATTTAAAGAATTTGCTAAAGCGATTCGCACCCGCACCGGGCCGAGAAAACTTTCGGTATAATCTGTTGGGCTATAAAGTTTCGCGCCGGGAATAGCGTAACGAGCAGGTACGTCTGCCAAAATGGTGTTTGGGCGAATGAGATTTTTTTCTAAAGCGAGTTCATAAACAAAAGGTTTGAGAGTAGAACCTGGTTGACGTAGCGCCTGTACTCCATCATTGCGTCCGAGTTTGGCTTCATTAAAATAATCTGGTGAACCGACATAAGCCAAAACTTCGCCAGTGTGGTTGTCAATTACCAACGCAGCTGCATCGTGGACGTTATTAGTGGCGAGAGAAGAAATTACCTGCTGTACCTGTGCTTCGACAAATTGCTGCAAAGGACGATTTATGGTTGTGCGAATCACAGATTGATCCCCCCTAACCCCCCTTTTTAAGGGGGGAACTAAGCCACCCTTTGAGGAAACTAAGCCCCCCTTTCCAACGGGGGTTGGGGGGATCTGATTTGCTAACCAAAATAAAAAATGTGGTGCAGCGATAATTCCCTGCTGGCGAGATTGAAAGACAACTTTTTCTGTAGATGTTCGTGCTGGGTTCGCCTTACTTATATACCCTTCCTGTACCATACGATTGAGCACATATTTTTGTCGCTGCTTGAGTCGTTCCCAATGTTCGTAAGGATTAAAATAAGTGGGATTATTAGGAATAGCAGCTAACAAACTCGCTTGGGCAAGATTCAAATCGCTGGCTGGGATGGAAAAATAAGTCTGCGCCGCAGCTTCTACACCATATATATTCCCTCCCATTGGCAAGCGATTAATATATGCAGAGAGAATTTCATCTTTATTCATCCCTGCTACTAACCGCCAAGATAGCCAAATTTCTTGCATTTTACCTGAGAAAGTACGCGGCACGGGTTCTAACATCCGCGCTAACTGCATAGTAATAGTGGAAGCGCCGGAAACAATTCGTTTGGCGTGGATAGCTTCTTTAATAGCGCGGACAACTGCTTTCATATCCAACGCGCCATGTTTGTAAAAGCTAGCATCTTCAGCCGCTAGAATTGCCTGAATAAACTGCGGCGAAACTTGATTTAGCGGTATTACTGATGTATGCTCTTGGTCACGAGTCAGCAACGTGCCTAATGGTAAATTATTGCGATCGCTAAATTGCATTGCTAATTGATTTTGGGCTATATCTGCGGCACGAATTGGTGCAAAATAAGGCAACAAGCGCACCATAAGACAGATTAGCAGCACGGCCAGGATAATCTTAGCGTGCTTGATTCGAGATAGCGATCGTAAAATTCGTTTCATCACTGCCGAACAAAACTTACCTTAATTCTGACGCACCAATTACATCTACATTAGGAAATATGTCAAACACTTAATAATTCAGTTCTAATTACTTAGCAAATATAAATTAATATTCCTAAAGTTTCAATACTTCTTAATAGTTAAGAATTGTACTCATTCCTTGGAACAATCCCACTGAAGTAGTTATCAATATAAATAAACTCTCCTTCGACTCTTCTTTGCGCCTTTGCGCCTTTGCGTGATTATTTTAAATTACTAAAAATATGATTATCAGAATTTTTATCCAGTGTCTACTTATCCTCACACTTTTACTAGGCATATCAGGTTGTAATTTTCTCAATATCACCTCAACCAGAGAACAACTCGCAACAGTCTCCGCACTCACCCCCCCCAAACTACCAGATTGGATTGAACAAATAAGCCCCATCGGCAATGCCAAACCCCTTAACCAAATCCGCATCCGCTTTAAAGAAGCCTTAATTCCAGTCGAAAATCTTGACAGTCCAGAACAACAAAAATTATTACAAAAATTTGCCATTTGGCCGCCCTTACCTGGAGAATTTCGCTTTCTGACACCGCGCATGGTAGGATTTCAAGCCCAAAAAGCATTGCCAAAAGCTACGCGATTACAAGTTACTCTTAAATCAGGTTTAGCCGATTTAAAAAATCATCGCTTAGATAAAGATTTAGCTTGGACATTCAATACCGAATCTATCAACTTAACTAATTTACCTGGCGTCAACCCCATCGAAAAAGCTGATGCCGAACCAATAGACTTACAAGAAAAATTACAATTTACTTCCAACGTAGAATTAGATTTAAATTCCGTACAAGAACATTTACAGTTAATTCCTGAAGGTAAAAATCAAGGTGTGCGTTTCAAAGCCGAATTAAACAAAGAAGAAAAGCCATCAGAAGATGAAGAACCTTTAGAAAAATTCGACCCTTCCGCACGCAACTGGATTTACAACCTCACTCCACAACAAAATCTCGAAAAAGCAACCCGTTATCGCCTAGTATTTTCTCCCGGAATACTTCCTGCCTACGGCAATCTTCCAACAGAAAAAGAATTTGCCAGTAAGTTAGCAACTTATTCCCCTTTAGCATTTAAGCAAATTAGCTTTTATGGACAGCCAGATGCAGGTGGAACTTTTGGAAGATTTGTTAAAGGCAGTCCCCAATTAGAATTTAATAACGTTTTAGTAGCAGATTCAGCAAAAGAAAACATTACCATTAATCCTGCACCAAAAGCTATTTCGAGAATTCTGCAAGTCAACGATGAAGATAGAGTCATCGGTATCAATCCTTATGCATTAGAACCCGCTAAAACCTATACAATTACTATTAACCGCAACCTTAAAGATAAATTTGGGCAAACTTTAAGTAAACCCGTCACAATTAAATATGATACTGGAGACTTAGGCGGGGATATCTGGGCACCGTCAGATTTAAATATTTTCCCCACACGTAAAGATTTACAGTTAAACATTAGTACAGTAAATCTGCCAGAATCGAAATACAAAGCAGCTTATCGAGTAGTTAAACCAACAGATTTAGTTTATTTGAACTATAGTAATGATTTCTTACCTAAACCTGCCCAGTGGCAAAGTTTCAAGGTATCAGGTAAGAAAAATCAGTCAGTTGATGTTACCGTTCCCCTGCAAGAAAAAATAAATGCTGCTACGGGAATGTTAGCTTATGGAGTGCAAGCCCGCACGAATAAATATCAGGAGAACGGCAAGGAATTGTGGCGGGAACCTACTACTTATGGCATGGTTGAATTGACGAATTTAGGCGTATTTACTCAATGGTTTCCAGAGTCAGGCTTAATTCGCGTTAATCATCTTGATGATGGTTCGCCAGTCAAAGCAGCTAATATTGAAATTTATCAATCAAAATTACTAGCAAAATCTCGTCCCGAACCTGTACCTTGTGCAACAGGTAAAACTGATGAAAATGGTACTTTTAGAGTTAACAGCGAACAATTACAGCAATGTAATTCTGAAAATCAAAGTTCTGTAAAAGCACCGCAAGTATTAGTAATTGCCCGTGAAAATCAAGATTGGGCATTTGCAAGAACTGATGAATATAGCGGTGTTTATGGCTATGGTATTGATGCAGGTTGGCAAGATAACAAGCCAGAATCACGCGGCGTTATTTTTTCAGATAGACAATTATATCAACCCGGTGAAAAAGCTTGGTTGACTGGTTTTGCAGATTATTTACAAAATGGGGCAATTCAGCAAGATAAAAATGCTGTTTATCAGTTAACTCTCCTCAACCCCGATGGGCGAAAGACTAACTTAGGAACGCAAACTACAAATGATTTTGGTACATTTTCTCTAGAATTACCCATCCAAAAAACTCAACGTTTGGGCTATTATACAATCCAAGCAAAAGGGAAGAATGGGCAAGAAATTTCGGGCGAATTTCGGGTAGCTGAGTTTAAACCACCCAATTTTAAAGTGGAACTAAATCTAGATAAAGAATTTGCTCTGGTTGATGAGAAAGTTGATATTAATGCAACCAGTAATTATTTATTTGGCGCACCCGTAGAAAGTGGAGAAGCGAAATACTTTATTACTCGCCAACAAGCTAATTTCATTCCCAAAGGTTGGGACGAATTTAGTTTTGGCAGACAATGGTTTTGGCCGGAAGAATCTCCCACTGTATCTAGTGATGTATTGCAAACTAATGCCCAATTAGATGCGAATGGTAAAACTAGTCAAACTGTGACTGTGGCTAAAGATTTACCATATCCCATGACTTACCGAGTTGATGTACAAGTTGCAGATGTTTCTAATTTGTCTGTAGCAAATTCTCAAACTTTTACCGCGTTACCAAGTAATCGCTTGATTGGGTTAAAAAGTAATTTTATTGCTGATGCTGGTAAAGCTTTTCCTGTTGAATTAATTGTGACTGAACCTACAGGAAAACCAATTACAGGCGAACGGGTACGCATAGAATTACAACAGATAAAATATAGCAGCGTCACACAATTAGTTGAAGGTAGCCAGACACCAAAAAATCAAGTCGAATATAAAACAATCCAACAAGCAGAAATTACATCTGCTAGTAATCCACAGGCAGTAAATTTAACACCCACTGAATCTGGTTCGTATCGTATAAGAGCTAATTTTAGCGACAGTAAAGACGAATTAAGCGCCACAGATTTACAAATTTGGGCAACTGGAGAAAATCCAGTATTTTGGGGTTCGAGAGAAAAAGATGTTTTAGAAGTTAAGCTAGATAAAAAAGAATTTAAACCAGGCGAAACTGCTACTGCCTTAATTCAATCTCCCTATCCAGATGCAGAATTATACTTTGCTGTCATCAAAGATAAACCGCTTTATCAGCAAATTACTAAAGTTCAGGGAGGCGCACCACAAATTCAATTTCAAGTGACGCCAGAAATGTTACCTAATGCAGCTGTCGAAGCTGTATTAGTCAGGCAAGGTAAACCAATTAACCAAGTAGAACCAGGAAGTTTAGATAATTTGGTGAAAATTGGTTTTACACCTTTTAAAGTAAACTTAGAAGATAAATATTTAAAACTGCAAGTTAAGCCATTACAAGCATCCTTAGAACCTGGTGGCCAGGAAACAGTACAACTAGAATTAAAAGACAACCAAGGTAACCCCACCCAAGGACAGTTTACAGTCATGGTGGTGAATGAGGCGGTGTTACAACTTTCTGGTTATCGTCCGCCGAATTTGGTAGATACAGTTTATGCAGAACAGCCGATTTCTACTCGTTTTAGCGATAATCGACCAGATGTCATCTTACAACCACAAGATGCGGCGAAACCAAAAGGTTGGGGTTATGGCGGTGGTTTTTCAAGTGGTGCAGCAAATACTCGCACTCGCACCGATTTTCAAGCTTTAGCTTACTACAACGGTTCTGTTCTCACCGATGCTAGTGGTAACGCACAGATAACTTTTAAATTGCCGGATGACTTGACTACATGGCGGGTAATGGCTGTGGCGACTGATGGAAATCTGCGTTTTGGTAATGGCGATGGAACCTTTATCAGCACCAAGCCACTACTAACTAATGCCATCTTGCCACAGTTTGCTCGTCCAGGCGATCGCATTCTCGCTGGTTTATCAGTCACCAACAACACCGGGAATACAGGAAACCTCTCAATTAATGGCGAACTTAGCGGTACAGTTAAATTTGCCGAGAAAAACCCCACAACTACCGCTTTACAAACCAAAGCTGAATCTGCAACTCAAGCTTATCGCTTTCCAATGGTGGCTGATAGCGTCGGAGTCGGTAAAGTTCGCTTTACCACTCAGCTAAATAATGCAGCCGCAGATGCTTTTGAACTACCTTTAGAAGTTAAGCCAATTGAAATTACAGAACAAGTTGTAGAAACTGGCGTCACTACAAAACAAGTAAAAATTCCCCTTAATGTTGATAAAAATACTTTCCCTGAGGCAGGAGGTTTAGATATTCAATTGGCGAGTACTTTGATTCCTGAAATTAAAGCACCAGCAAAGCAGGTTTTAGAAGATAATGATTTACCTTTTGCAGAACCGGCGGCGAGTCAATTAATAATTGCTGCTAATTTGCAAACTATCGCCCAAAAATACGGCCAAACATTTGCAGAATTTAATCCCAGCCAACAAGCAAATCAAGCAATCGAACAATTACAAAAACTGCAAATCGCCGATAGTGGTTTTGCTGCTTTCCCAGGACAAGAAAAATCTGACCCTTGGATTTCTTCTTATGCGGCTGAGTCACTAGTAAAAGCAAATCAGGTGTTTCCTAATTTAGTTGATGTTGGAACCTTGTCTCGACTCAAAACTTATTTACAAAAAGTTCTAGCCAACCCTGGAGAATACGATTTTTGCAAACAACTACTCTGTAAAAGACAACTCCAACTGAAAGCTTTAATTGCTTTGGCAGAATTAGGTGAAAAGCGCAACACTTTCCTTGCAGATATTTACGAACAGCGCAATAATTTTGATTTAGTCACTCAAATTAAACTAGCGCGATATTTATCTCAATTCCCAGAATGGCAAGACGAATCTCAACAACTAGTAAACAAACTGCAACAAAATATCTATGAAACTGGGCGCACAGCAGTTGTAAGTTTACCGACTAGTTGGGGATGGATGAGTTCATCTACGGCGACGCAGGCAGAAGCTTTACGTTTATTTATTGCCAAACAAAGTAAACCTGAAGTCATAGATAAATTATTCCAAAGTCTGCTGGCATTGCGGCGGAATGGTACATGGCAAACTAACTATAATAATGCCCAAGCATTAACAGCTTTGGTAGAATATAGCCAACTGCAACCCACACCACCAAATTTTGTTGCCACAGTACAATTAGCTGGTAAAAAGTTAGGAGAAAATCGCTTTGAAGGTTACAAAAATCCAAGCTTACAGCTGAGTACGCCTATGAATCAATTACCTCGTGGGCGTCACGATTTAATTCTAAAAAAATCAGGTAATGGCAATTTACATTATCTGGTTGCGTATAATTATCGCTTGCAAGGAAATCAACCAGGCAGATTTAATGGCTTACGCATAACGCGAGAAATTAGTCAATTAAATGAAGAGAAAGTTTTACAAAAAACAGGTCTTTATGCTTTCGATAAACCCTTGACTTTAGCTGCCGGACAAGTGTTTGATATTGGTTTAGAAATCATTGCCGATCGCCCCGTAGACCATATAGTAATTAAAGACCCACTACCAGCAGGTTTTGAAGCGGTGGATGCAAGTTTTCAGACTGCTACGGCTGCATTACAAGCAAAAGCCGATAGTTGGGAACTTGGGTTTAAGAATATCTACCGCGATCGCATTATCGCCTACGCCGACCACCTCGAACCAGGAGTTTATAGCTTGCATTATTTAGTCCGTTCCGTGACACCTGGGACATTTTCTTGGCCTGGTGCCCAAGTTCACCTGCAATATGCACCAGAAGAATTTGGGCGTACTGCTGAATCTACATTGGTGGTTGAGGATAAGTCGTGACAATTTAAGATGTAAGCAAGGGAATCTAGAAATGTTCTAAGCCTATAGGAGAACAAAGCAGTGACACAATATGCTTGTATTACTTATTCAGTTGGCTCGAATAATTCTCCACATGACATTCGGTTGATCAACGCACTGCCATAGGGTAATTCTACCGCCATTGTCCATAATGCCTCCGTGTTGGTGCAAGCATGAGCCGATCGCAGACTCAATCTTTACATATGCTCCATCAACAGGAACTTCACGCCACTTTTGAGAAGATGATCCTGTACAAGTCGATTGGATGATATCAGTACCATTCGCTGACAGTCCATTTTTCACAGTAAGGCAGAGGTCGCTATGTTTAAAACGGAGAACAAAATAACCATTGTTTCCCCATCCCCGCGTTAATTGAACGTTTGGTTGATTGATGCACTCCCATTGTGTCACAAGTCCTCCGATGTTTTTAATTCCCCCATGCTGGTGTACACACTTGCCGCTATGCTTCGCTTGTATATAGTAACGTTGCTCCGTAAGGCTTGCAGAGACCATTGGTGCTAGTGTTGCACCTAATGTCCCAATCACAAACAAACTTACTATGGCACGTTTCATAATGTGAATATCCCTGCTCATCACTAACTAAGATTATGTTCTTTCATTTAATCACTGTCTATACCTAAAAAATCAGTGATTAAATGTCAAAAAGCATCACTTCTCCCCAAAAAGCTGTGGTGCGCTGAAGCATAAAGCCAAAGCGCACCACAGAATTTAAGATATCTTTAGAAAATTAATTTAGGCTGGAACGACTTGAGCAACTAATGAGCGTTTATCAAGGGTGTGAACTTTACCTACTTCGCTCAGAGCATTTACGATTCGCTCTAGCATTTCTCCAGCCTGTTCGCGATATTGATTTTCGCGACCTCGTAAACGAATAACAAACTTCACTGAATCGCCTTTACTCAACCAACCAATCGCTTGCTCGATGCGTAAATTATAATCAGCTGCTCCCACATTGGGACGCAGCCGGACTTCTTTTACCGTTGGTCTAGCACTCTGTGTCTGGCGCTTTTTCTTTTGATACTGAAACTTGCCATAGTTGAGGATCTTCGCTACTGGAGCTTCTTTGCCTTCGGAGACTACAACTAGGTCAAGTTCTACGCTCTGCGCTAGCTGTAGAGCCTCATATGTATCGGTCAGACCACGATTGTTATTTTCATGGTCGATCAAGAACACTTGAGGTGACTTGATTTGCGAGTTAATTTGTTGCTTTTGGATTGCGATAATGTTTTCTCTCTATTGTTCAATTTTTTGCTTTGCAAGCAATCAAATTCTAACACAAGGTTCATGTGAAGACATCGAAGCTATTGTTAACCTTTCTTTCGCATGACTGCATTTACACTCCCCAAAATGCCCCATGCGCTTGTCTATCATTAATTCTAATTAGATTTCACAACTACCCATTGCGTTACAGATGCCATTCCTCGCCAGCCCAAAAATTTACCAATGGGTTCCGCCCGCTGGATGGCAATACGAGTCAAGTCACCACCGACTCGTTCGTGCCATTGAAATAAAGTTTGCTCGCCTTCTACCGTCACCACATTAGCCACCAAACGTCCACCCGGCCGCAGTGCTTCCCAGCAAA
This sequence comes from Nostoc sp. CCY 9925, assembly GCF_963920935.1. NCBI lineage: Bacteria > Bacillati > Cyanobacteriota > Cyanophyceae > Nostocales > Nostocaceae > Nostoc > Nostoc sp. CCY 9925. The sequence goes on from NZ_CAWUDO010000133.1 coordinate 15,314, forward strand.
CATCAAAAAGTCCCGTTGCTGTCACCCCGCCGCCAATAAAAATCGCATCTGGTACAGGCAAGTCTTTGAGGGCACTCGGCGCTTTACCTTCGATGATTTGCAGATTTGGAGTACCAAGAGTGGCGGCATTATCAGCAATATATAGTAGTCTAGATGAGTTTTGCTCGATCGCCACCGCTCGGCACCGAGGATGACTCCGCATCCATTCAATGGAAATTGAACCGCAACCCGCGCCCACATCCCACAACAATTGTCCCGGTGTCGGTGTCAAAGCTGCTAAGGTGATTGCCCTAACTTCACGCTTGGTTAATTGTCCATCGTGGTGGTAGGCGTTATCTGGTAATCCTGGTAATCTTGGTAAAGGCACAACCCCAGTATCGGCAATACAATCAACTGCGATCGCATTCAACGGTGCAATTTCTGTTTCACTCCAAGATGCAGCCGTACCTGCCACAATTCTTTCATGAATGCCGCCCATACGCTCCAAGACGGTGATTTTGCTGCCACCATAGCCGCGATTCGTCAAAATTTCCGCAACAATGGCGGGTGTCTCCTTGCCTTCGCTTAAAATCAACAGCCTAGCTCGCGGATAAATGTAAGATTGCAACAGGGACGACGGCCGACCATTCAAACTCAAGGTTTCCACCTCAGTTAAAGACCATCCCATCCTGGCACAGGCGAGGCTGAAGGTTGAAGGTGCGGGGATAATCGTCATTTCGGAAATGGGAATTCGCCGCCCTAAGGTGACACCAATGCCGTAACACATAGGATCGCCGCTTGCTAGTACGCAAATCGACTCACCGCGACGCTTAATGATTTCCTCTACAGAAGTGCTAATGGGAGATGCCCAAATTATGTTCTCACGTTGGTCATCACAAGGGAGCATTGCTAAATGACGATCGCCTCCCACAATTACTTTAGCTTGAGCAATTAGAGAAAGTGCGATCGCACTTAGTCCCTGTAACCCATCTTCTCCAATGCCAACGATAGAAAGCCATTTCTCTGTCATGCTAATTCATGATTTATTACTTGTTGACACTCCCCCTAGTTAATAATTTCTGAGATTATACTTAAGAGCGATCGCACTTTCTGAGATGAGAGCATAACTGAAATTATAAAGGCGATCGCTCGTACCCCAATCAAAAGACCTCTCCCTGGTTTTACTACGCAAAACCGTCCCTCTCCGATTCGGAGAGGGACAGCCTTGAACTTTAGTTCAAGGCAGGGAGAGGTTTATCACCTGCGTGTGCCAATATCATCACATAAACGCTTATCTTTCTCATTCACATTGCGGTTGTTTTGCAAATAATCGCGCACCCAAGCACAACCCTTAACCATTAAATCATCCAAATTCAGATTCCACAGCTTGACCGTGTTGTCATGACTTGCAGAGGCAATGGTTTGACCGTCGGGGCTAAATGCCACGCCCCAAACCTCGCTGCTATGACCTTGGAGAGTTTGTAAGACTTGCCCGTTGCGATTCCACAGCTTCACCGTGTTGTCATGACTTGCAGAGGCAATGGTTTGACCGTCGGGGCTAAATGCCA
>NZ_CAWUDO010000134.1:0-16850 GCF_963920935.1 Nostoc sp. CCY 9925
TAGTTTTTAGTGATCGCACCTTTTTCGCCCAACCTCACAAAATCGCGTTGCTCCCGTCTATGACCAACGTTACGGGGGTGCTACACATTCTGATTGGGACTTACGAATTGCTGAATTTTCGTAATTTAAGTGGTCAAGCATCTCGGCGGGGACTGGATATCCATTTTCCGCGTTATTTGTATCAGAATGAACAAGACCGTCAGGATTTTCAAGCAGCATTATTGGCACTGCTGATGCAAGTACCTCTGAATGTTGATGTCAAAGAGTTGATGCAGCATTGGCTTTATTTTGAAGACAAAACCAGATAATTCTTCCATTAGTGAAGCACCGCTGGAAACAAATCTTACCCCCCTCCCACGGATACACAGAAGACAGATGAAACACGGGAGCAACAGCAAACGCCTAAAAAGTCTTCGGGGCGTGTCGGACAACGTAACCAGGGCGAACGCATCTTAATTGCTAATAAGAATTGGAAAGCAAATTCAAATATCTAGAATAAAGCCAATTCACTTAGATAAATAGTGAATGCAAATCAAAGGATAAACTTAGATATTAAAAACTTATTATTTATTATGAAGATATAATTTTAAATCAACAATTAGCAGAAAGTGGACAACATGAATTAATAACTGCGACCTAAATATAAAATTAGTTACAGCCTGATTCAATGCCTTATAAAATCAGCTTTAAGCCAAGGAAAGTAATCTAGTTAAATATTGATTATCCATTGCAGCTAGAAATTGTTTGTTTTTTACTCCTACTTTCACTCGTTTTTCTTTTCCTAACAAATTAACTGCAATGTGGCGCAGAACTGCAAAATTTTGTGGTGCGTTTTCTTTTCTTATGCGACAGTCATCTTCGTTTAATGCTACATCCAAAATCCAATGTAGTGAATTTTCAATTCCCCAATGGCTGCGAATAGAATTAGCAAACTTTTGGGCATTATCCTCCAGGCTACTAATAAAATAACGGGTTTCTACCGTTGTCTTGCCATCTAGCTCCCGTACAGACTCCACCATACCTATGCTATTTAATTTTGCCCAAACTGAATCTGGGTCAAACTTTTCTTGGATATTAGATAACATTAGATAATGACGTATTTCGTAGCGACCATGACCAAATTCCTCGGTTTTATACGTGTTATACTTTAATCCTTGGAAGCCAGTTCTTATTCCTTCATCGATTAGTTTTTCTACTTCATTATAAAGATTTCCTTGATTCTTTTTTAAGGTAATTACATAGTCTGCATCTTGCTGGGCGATTAACTTCACAATTTTTTTTGACAGCCGATTGCATCTATTTTCACAATACATCCAGACAGTTCTAGCACCTTTAAGAACTCTGGGATTGCTGTAATTTCATTTGAGTTAGAATCTACTTTTACCTGACCTAATACCAATCTATTTGTCGTCGCCCAGGCACTAACTATTTCAATCGCACTTTGCCCAGATGCTTTATCGTTAGAACCACATAAACTTTTCCCATCAATTGCTACTATCTCCCCTGATGTTACCTTCTGTATTGATCTCATCCATGACAGAAAACATTCTTGGAACTGTTGGGGGTTTAACTGTGCAAAGACTCGCGCAAATGTATCGTGTGACGGAATACCATTTGGTAACTCCAAAAACGTTTTTAACCATTCATATTTCGTGCAGCCATATAGTTCAATTGCCACCCAACTATCTGCTCCACAGATCACTGCACACAAAGCAATGGTCAAAATGTCAATCAATTTATGTCGTTTTGTACGATCTATTCGTGGGTCTGACATCACAGCAAAATGGTCAGCAATTGTGATTTTGGGCTTGAGCTTCACGCAAACTGGGGCAATATGACTATTTTTACAATGACTTTACCATCAAAGCCTTATTGCTCAACCTCTATACCATCAGCGATCACTGCCTTTATCTCTATTTTAGTAAGTATGTACTATATTTAGATGCGTTCGCCCTGTATGTACATGAAATTTTAAAAATGCTTCCTCAAACCCCTGAGCCTATTTTATTGAATCAGATCTTTGCCAAGCTTACTTCTTTGGGACGTATTCATGCCGTTTCTACAGGCTTCAAAGCCTCGTAAATTGGCAACGGTATTGAACTACAGCAAGAAATAGAACTTTTAAAAGTCAGTAGAGATTTAGACAGTTCTACTTCATCGAAACCACCGTCTGGAGACATTCACAAAAAGAGTGAAAACAAAAAAGCACCACCTCAAGAAGAGGAATCAAATCAGCCCAAAAAGAAACCAGGTGGGCAACCAGGACATCAAGGCAAAACCCGTAAGGGCTTTGGCAGAGTAGATCGCGCTATGAAATTATCAGTCCTACGGATTGTGCTTACTGTGGTCAAAAAACATTTGCACCCCTAGCAGTAAAAGTAGAAAAACATGCGGTAGCGCAACTAGTTTATCGTCCCATAGAAATAGTGGAGTATCACGACAAGGCTCATCAATGGTGGTATTTCCTGGATAATCCTGAAGTCCCTCCTGATAATAATCAGGCCGAACGAGAGTCCTTCGGACACGCTTCGCGAACGCTGCGTTTAGCTGTGACAAAACGTAAGGTGAGTGGTAGTTCCCGTTCGATGGAGCGGTTTCAACACACTGCTAATTTGTTGACGGTGGTGCAGACTTGTCGCCGTCAAGGTCGGTCTGTTATTGATTTTTTTGCACAGGCTCTAATTGCTGATTCTAATAATTATCAGTCTCGCCCTTCTTTGCTTCCGCAATTTTAGACCTGAATCCTTACACCAAAACTATTAATGCCCACATGCTCCCACGGCTCAATAATAATTACAGATGAACAAAACAATCTGGCTGAGGTGGCACCCATAGGGAGAGAGTTGACGGCTCTCACTCAACACTTTTGCACAAAATCTTGATTGAGCAAATTGAGGATGCCCAGATGAAAACAGAAATTCTCATGAAAATGGATAGCCCAAGCAGTATCCGCTTGATTACCAAATATTTTGTTTAATGTCATTGCTGGGGCATGGCACATCAAGTTGGGATAATTTTTTTAGTCGTAAATATTTTTACCCCTGATCAAGATGCCAGCGCCTTTAAAAGTTAACCTGTCACCAATAGAAGATCAAGCCCTACTAGCACTCACTCAAGCAAAAGGTATACCACCAAGAACTCAAAGTCGTGCCACTGTACTACGCTTATCAGCTGCTGGATGGACAGTGCTAAAAATCGCACAATACTTAAAATGGCATCCACAGACTGTACGCGACACAATTCATCGCTGGTACTGGGGCAAACTCGATAGTTTGTGGGATTGTTCGCGTCCGGGTCGCCGTCGCCGATGGCATAACCCAAATATGAAGTCTCTGCTTCAATTCAAAATATCTTTATTTAGCTATCAACTTATTTTTATTTTATTTTCTTACATCTGTTACATCTATTTAATGCTATTTCTCCACAGTCATGGCGTTTCTACTACTTATGCAGTCAAAATTTACAGGCAGTACAAGGATGAAGCACTCGCTACTCTCACCAGCAATCCCTACCAGTTAGCTGCTGACATCTACGGTATTGGTTTTCTGAGAACTGATAAAATTGCCTTTAATTTAGGAGTTGCGCCTGATAGTCAGTTCCGTTACCGTGCTGGTTTAATTCATGTTTTGAACGAAGCTGCTGCCGATGGGCATTGCTATTTACCCCAGCCTCTACTAATTGAGAATGTTATCAAACTCCTGACTACAGCAGATCACACACCCGAAGAAGATGCCCTCACTGGTATTATCAAAGACATGGCACTCAAGGATGACTTAATCCGCGAGAAAAGCTCAGACCAAACGCTGCTATGTTATCTACCAACGTACTTTCACACCGAACAGAACCTTGCTCAATTAATACAATCTAGATTTTGCCAACCAGTTGCACAAGATATGCCTCGTGTTCGCGCCTGGATTGAGCACTTCACCAAGAGTCGTAAAATCAAACTTTCACCACAGCAACGGCTAGCGGTAGAAATGGCTGCATATTCAAGGGTAATGATTCTTACTGGTGGCCCCGGTTGCGGTAAAACTTTCACCACCCAGATCATAGTCTCTCTGTGGAAAGCAATGGGCAAATCTATCGCCTTAGCTGCGCCAACTGGACGCGCTGCTCAACACCTGAGTGAAATCACACAACTCGAAGCCAAGACGATACACTGCTTGTTGGAATTTGACCCAAAGACAATGGGCTTCAAACGCGATAATCAAAACCCTTTACCCCATACCGCAATTGTCGCGCTAGAAGCTAGTATGCTTGATTTGTTTCTGGCATCTTCTTTGGTAAAGGCGATACAATACGGTTCCCAACTACTGCTAGTGGGTGACATTGACCAGTTACCCTCTGTCGGTCCGGGTCAAATCCTTGCTGACTTGATTAATTCTGGTCACGTTCCGGTGGTGCGGTTGACCAAGCTATTTAGGCAAGCCCAACAGAGCGCAATTATCACCTCTGCTCACCAAATTAACCGAAGCCAGTTTCCCACAATTGAACCGATTTCCGATAATCCCGTGTCTGAGTGTCTGTGGCACGGCGGCGGTCATCACCCCAAACATGGTGTTAAAGCAATATCCGAAATCATTACAGACTTGATTCCCCGCCTGGGTTACAATCGAGCTACTGATGTGCAAGTGCTTTGCCCCATGTCGCGGGGTTTGCTTGGGACTCGTAACCTCAATACCGTATTGCAGCAGTTGATTAATCCGCCCAGTCCCGACAAAGTAGAGATTACCAGGGGCGGGAATTTATTACGAGAAGGCGATCGGATCATTCAACTGACTAATGATTATAATCACGAAATTTTTAATGGCGACTTCGGAATTATCAAGGCCATTGATCTTGAAGAGATGGAAGTTACTGTACAGTATGGTAAGCATACTGTCGTTAGGACCAGAGCAGACTTAAATCAAATTGCCCTCGCTTGGAGCTTCACCATTCATCAAAGCCAGGGTTCAGAATATCCGGTAGTAATTCTGCCAATTTATACGCAGCCTTATATAATGTTGTCTCGTAAACAGTTGTACACAGCATTAACTTGTGCCAAGCAGTTAGCGATTGTCGTTGGTTCCAAGAAAGCGATATCCAAGGCTTTGCGTTCTAGTGACGGCCAACTGCGATATACGCGATTGCAGCAGCGGTTGGAAAGCGCTTTTTTGCACCCGACGATTGCAATTTAGAAATGTTCAACTTAACAATTTCACCCGGCTTGCGGTTGTTGCTCTCAAAAGAAGTAGCTAGCTGTGCTTTCGCCCCCTGTCTCGTAAGCGACGGCGGGGCATTTCATTCCTGGTAAGTGCCTTGGCAATTCTTGAGAAACTACTTCTCTAGCTCCCGTTTGCGGTTCTAGAAAAAAAAGTGTCTTAAACACAAAGCAATCAAACCACTCTCAAAAAATAAACTAAAAATGACTCTATAGTTTTATGGCGTGATAGCGCTTAAAAAGCAGTACACTGCGGCGTAAATAAACTTTGGAGGACGCTCTTTGACCTATTGTATCATTTATTAACTATAAAGTCATTTTTAGTTTATTTTTTTCATCTATTTTTAGGTTTTTCAAAATAAATACCCTGCTGAACAATTGCATAACAGTATTGTGTTTGTCACGCTCCTCAGTATTAGAGGTGTACTATACGCAAAAATCGATAAATTTTCACTCGCTTGAGGGTGAGTTGAAACGCCCATTTTAAAGGACAATAAAAATCAGACACTATAAAACCAGACGAAACTACTCTTGTGTCTGATTATAAAGGGAGTAATAAAAATGACGCTCTCTGTTGTCCACATAACAGCGTATAGAAAGGCTCTTGCTTCCTTGCCCTGGACCCAGGCAGAAGCGAAGTTGATTGCACTGTGGTTGGAGGGGAAAGCACCAAGTTCTGTTCGGGCATACCAGCGCTACACGAGACGATTTCTGGAATTCTTGGACAAACCTCTCAAAAAAGTGACTTATGAAGATTTGGTAGAATACGCTAGCTCCTTCGGGAGCAATGTAGAAAGTACCAAGCGCATATACATTGCCGCAGCTAAAAGCTTGATTAGTTTCGCTCATAAAATTGGATATTTACCTTTTAATGTGGGTATGGCATTAAAACTGGGCGAACTGCCAGATGTAATCAACGAACGCTATCTAGATGAGGCTGATATTAAATTGTTAGTACGAGCAGCATCTAAACATTTAGCTGATGCTAAAACTCCCAAACGGCAGAACATCGCAAAAAGAAATTTGTTAATTATCAAACTCTTGTACCAGGCGGGATTACGGGCAAGTGAAATTTGTGAGTTGACCTGGGGAGATTTGACACCCCGTGGTGAGAGTGGTCAGGTATATGTTCGTAAAGCCAAGGGCAGCAAAAATCGTACTATTCTCATCAAGTCGAAGCTGTGGACGGAACTAATGGAGTTCAAAGGTCAAGCTTTACCAAAAGACGCAGTGTTCCAAAGTCAAAAAGGGGGACACCTCGACCGTCAAAACTTACACCCCATTATTAAGGAAATAGCCTCTGCTGCTGGGTTAAGCGATCGAGTTTCGGCGCACTGGTTACGTCATGCTCATGGATCTCACGCCATTGAGCGCGGAACTAATCCGGTACTGGTGAAAGAAACTTTGGGTCATGCCAATTTAGCCATCACCGATCGCTATCTCAAGGCTCGACCTAATGACAGTAGTGCTTTAAATTTGATGGATCTTTGAAACAGACCGAATTGGAAATTACCCCTCCATCGGTAACACCTCCTCCGATAGCCACTCATAAAATTCCGGGATTGCTGCCTCCAACGAGCGCAGTTCACTGAGCGCTATCGCCTCCAACTCCAGCACCGTCTGCCAACGCAAATCGCCAGTCCATCGCTTGAGGATACCCTTAAGAGCCTCTACACCTTGGACGATGCCAGAGCGAAGGGTTTCCACGCAGTGAAGTAAAGTAATGCGATCTGTAGAGGAAGCAGGGGAGAGAGATTCTTGCCCCTGTGCCCCTGTGCCCAAGAGTGCTGCTCCCGGGGTTACTGCCATAGATCTGTGCCCCTGTGCCTCTTCTGGTTGTGTAGTATCCACCCCCCCAACGAGGGGGTTCCCTATACAATTATGGGGGGGGGTGGATACGGCGGATAAAATTGGCTCTAAGCCTGATGCTGATTGTCTTTCGGCACGTTTGCTTTGTCGATGTTCGATAACAGCGAGTGCAAAATCCAATTCTGCCTTCGACAGCGAGAATAATTTCACCTGTTGACCGCGTTTGCCCTGTTTACGGCAAGCTAACTTTAGCCCCAGTTGTTCAACCAAAGTGGCCAACAGCCAAATTGGTTGACAGTCGGTTGGTACAGTAAAACCAAGAATTGCTTTGATGTGAGCAGCACATTGAATGGCGATCGCTGTCATATTTAATAGATGTGGATCGGCAGCTGTTACTTCTTCGCCAGTGACTAAACGCCCCAAGACGTGATGTAATCCCAAGTTTACCCTTGCTAACCACTTGGCGGAATAATTGCCCCAATCCATGCAAAATGGAAGTTTGTCGCGTTCGGCGCGGTCTAGTTGGGTAACAAATGCTGGTGGTAATGGGTACTGTTTACCAGTCTTGGAGTCTTGGATGATTTCATCTGGTGGTGAAAGGATGGCTTCAAGAGCAGCAAGCGCCCCAATGAGTCTACCGGAGTTATCCTTCTCGACTAATAGGGGCGTAACTTCCATACCGTAAGCTTCATGAATGCGGAATTTTTCACATTCGTTCATCTCATCAGGCGAAAGATAATCCTTGGTTTGTCGTGCGCGGTATTCTGTTTTAGTAATGTTTTTGGCACTGGCGACGGCATGATGGTGAGCAGTATCCAGAGCATCAGCAGCATTTTTCAAATATTCCAAAGCATGAGCATCATTCTCATCACCCACTGGTACAATCTGATTACCCATTTGAGTTAACAAATCGCGCAGATCCGCCCGAAGATTATTAATTGATTGATGGCGGTTGGCTTGAATTTGGCAGTAGGCATCTAATGCCCAATCCTTCTCAGCCCCGCGCTTACCAGTCTCGCGGTCGATCCGCAACAGAAAAGCTGTGATTTCGTTGGTTTGGAGTAACCTTTCTTTGATTTTGGTGGGATTGGTGTCAAGGTAGCCAAATGGGGGTTTGGGGGCCACCCAAACATGAATCGGCACTTTTGGACGATACCGCCACAGTTGTTGAGCGCATTCGGTAGCGGTTTGACTGATGGCATGAAACACCCCAAACACTAAATCAAAATGATAGTCTGGAATGTCTACACCAGTTCCCAGACTGGGCGAAGTCAAAAGTATATCTATATTTTTGACGGCATTAGTGATGTCTTTAATAAAGACCACATTCTCGTCACTGCCAGAGTTATCGGAATGTACAGACCAAATCCGTAATTTTGCCAAACGTCTACTATTGTTAGTAGTAGATGGAGAATTAGTGGTGGAGTCAATCTCGTCGGCATCAGGAGATAACTCAATGTGTAGCAATAATGATTTTTCTAGTTTCTTGATGAAACGCTTTGAGTCAGACACCACCATGACTTTCTGACCAATCATGATTGCCGCCGAAATCTGAGCCACCAGCACCGAAGAATTCTGTCCTTCGTACCAATAGATGGTGCGATCTCCGTTGTTGAACTCATTCTTAATAATGTACGGCTGCTCGTTCTCTGGTCGCATGGCTTTGAAAAACTCAATAGTCGTATCATCCATGTGTGCATCGGCAATCACTACCAGGGGGGCGTTGTAGACAATATACTGTAGTGTTTCCAGGATTAAGGCGCGATGTTCTTTACAGGTTTTGCTCAGTAATAGGTGAGTCAGGTATTGGCAAGCCTCATCAATGAAAATGCAGCCATAAGTTAGAGCTTGGGTATTTAACTTATATAAACTGTCGATGGTGATACTGAGTGCAGTTGCCTGCGTCATGCCTGCATAACCAAGGTCAGAATACATCAAGGTTTTCAAACGTTGTGCTAGATTTTTGAGCAAATTGACTCGATGTCCGTTGTTGAGGAATTTTTGGTCAGGGTGAGCATCACGCCAGCACCGCATTAACTCGGTTTTGCCAGTACCCATGTCAGAGATGAGTACCACTAACCCAGTTTTTGGGAAGACAATCCTATAAGGCTGTTGCTGTTGTCTCAATTTTTTGAGCTTGTACCTGATTTTTCCACAAGTGCCTGGGGGTATTTCCTCTGGCTGCTCTGGTTGATGGGGAAAACCAAAAGGTTCAAGTTGTTTTTCTCTTTGTAATACACATACTGTCTGTTGTGGTATGTTGGTTGTTGCTTTGTCCTTGACCGAAATTGCTTCAGTTAAATATTTAGTATTGATAACTGCGTCTGGTCTATACTTTCTCAATCCTCGGTGCTTGATGAGGAACGAACGTTGGTAATCTTTCAATGAGTGAGCATCATCAACAATTGCCGTCAGCAATGCGTTAGCATCCTCACCTCTAGCAACTACAAAATCATCAACGCCTTTTTGGGGCCCTGGCAGTAGTGCCACCTCACAAGTACAGCCAACCCCCTCAATCGCAATGCCAGTGCGAACTGTGGCTTGATACACCGACCATCGGGTTTTTAGCTTCGTCTCGTAGTCAAACAGAATAATGAATTTCCGCCCCTTTTGTGCCAGTGGTAGTAGATCCGGATGCAATCTCTCATCGAAATCCTTTTTCCCCACTCGTCCGTTCCAAATGCCCGGCAGTGCTAGAGCTACAAACCCCAAGCTTAGTAAACAGGCCGCCTTTTTTTCACCTTCGCAAAGGATTACAGGTATTTCCGCGTGTCGCTGTACCCATTCCCAAAATATCAGTGGAGTAAGCCTATTTTGTAACCTCAGTGCTAGGGGCGAGTGATATCGCTTAATGTTATACCGTCGTGCCACCAAATCCCAAACATAATCGGATACATCAAAGTATGTGACTCGGTTAGGCGTTTTGGGTGGTGACTCATACTTAACAGGTTTTCCTTTTTCCCAATCAATCCGGGGTAGGGAAGGTTTCATCCGTCCCCACTCCATTGGTTGCCAGTTGTTAATCGGGTCTAGTCCGCTAATCCATAATCCTCCTGCTATTAAATGCAGATAGGCTTTTAAAAAACCGTCTGTAACTCGACCAGCGTTTTTTCTGGGGATCGCTTGGGAGATGAACAGATAATCGTAAACTGTTTCTCCTTCGATATGAGAAAAGTTGCGCTCGATCAAAGATGGATGAATGGCGCTGCTCACCGCTAGCTCATGATACTCGGCGGCGGTGAGATTATTGGGGTATTCACAAATGTTAGATGACAACATTTGATCCCCAACACCCAACTCTTGTGGGCATTGGTTATTTGACACAGTAGATTCCTCTGATAGCTATGGTTTTCAGCTTCATAGAGGGGTTTTCAATCTAGATTTCAGGAATCAGGAGTCAGAGGAATTAGAGTCCTTCGTAGGCGCGATCGCATCTGCCAAGTCCTTCACCTCATCTTGAAGTGAAAGACTTGTACGGGAAAATAGACCCATAATCAATTCCGAATGCTGGGTTCTGAGTTCTAGATTATTCTTATTCACACTGCTTTATAAAAATTTACATAAATCAAATATAAATTTTCTATCAAATTGCCAAAAACGGTTAGCAGAGACTAGCTGTACTTTTCTCTTTATCGCTATAATGGCAAAGTAAAGCAGCGTGGGATCTTTTGACAAGTCAGTGGTTTCAAGTCGCCAAACTTTAAACCCCACTTTCTTCGTCATCACGAGATCAACCCCGCTCTGGAATTATTGAATTGTCTGAACTTTAGGGCAAAGCGCTACTCCTTAGTAGGTTTTGCCTACATTTTTATGTGTGCCTTATTTTCCTCCATTTTTGGTTGTACGCGTTGACAAGCTCGATCTTACAAAACTTCGGTTATTTTCGCATCTAGCAAGATTGTGATTGTTTAATTGTGTTACCTCCTGATTGATTAATCTTTGTACATTTTGCCCTACTGGTTTAGGGCTTTTCTCAAGCAGCCCTGAGTGACATAGTGACATGTGTTTGGGGTCTAGCTCGAAAACTTGTATGTGGGAGTTTACCCGATGCGAACCCTGCTTGGTTAAGCAACTGAGTATACCAGTGGTTGCTGTTACCTTTCGAGGGTCTAGCTTACCTGCCATCATAACTACCTCTGTTATGATGCAATTTTTAAATTGGAAGAGTCAAAATTATGTACTATACCTAAAGTGTCTGTAAGAACATACTTCTTGATAACTGGTTGAAGTATAAAGCAGATTTCTTTAGTAATAGGGTTTTTAACACTTTCAATTAATGACATTCTTTCTAAATTTTCTAATGCTTTGACTAAATCTAAAGTTGAAATAGATACTTGATGGGTGAGTTTGAAATTATTCAATATTGTGGTAATAGTAATTGATTCTGAACCCTCAACAGTCTTTTCAGCTAAGTAAATCATAATCTGTTTATGAATGCTGTCCAAGATATTCCCAACCATTTTATTAAGTATATTTTCTAATTTTTTACTGACAAGAGTAGTTGGATTTTCAAAAAATATTTCTGTATTACCAAACATCTTATGAATGCGGTTAACCACATCAGCCAATTCAGAAGGGTTACCACGATAAGTTTGAATTAGTTGATGACATCTTTTTAAATCTGTAATTCCTCTTTCACCCAAAAATTTGATGGCTGAATCTGTATCTAAACCTTCAACTCTTATAAATTGGAAAGGTCTTTTAGTGTTTATAAATTCAACAAAATCATCAAATAAAACTCTGTTAGTTACTATAATACAACTTTGGTGATTTTCCTCAACTAAACGTCTGATAAAAATCAAATAATCCAAGTTGAGTTTGGGATTTTGATATAAAATTTCTAATTCATCTAAAACTATTAAACAGCGTTTTTGTTTGAGAATTTTGAGCAATAAAGTAATTTTAGCTTGGGTATAACTGGGCGAAATGAACTGAGGATCGAGAATTTCTAATAGTTCTGATATTAAATCTTCAGTTGTGGGGAAATAAGCTACTGATTTCCAAATGAAAAAGTCGAAGCCAAAATTTTTATCTTTACTAATATCGCTCATTAATTTTGCTGCCAAAGAGCTTTTACCAATACCTGCAACTCCCACCAGTGATATACAGTTAAATTGCTGTGTTGCAATTAATTCTTTTAAGTAGACAAGCTCCTGTGTGCGACCATAAAATTTAGAAACATCAGGGAGCTTACTTCCCTTGATTACATCTTGATTTATAAAGGCTTGTAGACAAGTTTGGAAATTTCGTTTGCAGACTTGTTCTCCGTTGCCAATAATTTTTGTCAATAGATCAAATAAGTCGATTGCTACCCGGCGTTGCAAATAATTTTTTTTATAAGATGAGTTTTCAGACATCTCTTCATAGCTTTGATCGTACCAAGCTCCTCTTACAACAATAATTTCTGGCTCTGATAAGGATTTTGCCCTCGCTTGGTAGACTAATTCATTCAAAACATCTAAAGCTTCTTCTAGAGTCAGCTTTTGTAAAGTGCTACTCTTGAGATGAATATCTGAGGGTGCATTAGCAGAAGACGAATCTGGTTGTAAAGAAGCACTATAAGCCATAAGTTACCCGTTAATACTGCTATAGTATGGCGTTGATAACATAGTACTTTATGTGTGACTTTAAAGCTACCTCTTTAGCAATGTATCTTAAAATATTTTTCTAGTAGTGGGTGAGTTATTGATCAATTAAATGCTGGTATTTAGATATACTAAGTAAATTGTTAGGATCGGCTGTGAAATATTGTATAAACCCACTGTGCAAAGCTAGGGAGAACCCAGATGATGCAGAAAATTGTCTCTGTTGTGGCACTCCTTTGCTAGTCGATGGACGGATTCGGTTAATTAAGCCTTTAAGAGAACTGACGGGAGATTCGCATATAGACGTTGAAGTATGGGAAGTAGAAGATGCTGGGACAAAGTGGGATACAGTGCGCCGGCACAGAATCATGAAAGTCCTCAAATGGGGAAGTCCTAAGATAGTGGAAATGTTCGAGAGAGAATCTAAAACTTTGAGGCTTTTAAGTCATCCGTGTATCCCAAAAAGTACAATGGACGATTTTTTTACCGTTACTCCAAATAAGTTTCCTCTAACGTTGCGATGCTTAGTGATGGATAAAATCGAGGGAGAAAATTTGCAAGAATGGATAGAGTTAAATGGTCAGATTTCACAATCACTAGCATTAGATTGGTTACAACAATTAGTAGAAATTATAGATTTAATACACCATACAGAAATTTTTCACAGAGATATCAAACCAGCGAATATTATTCTTCAACCAGATGGAAGGTTGGCATTGGTTGATTTTGGTGCGGCAAGGAGAATTACTGATACCTATTTAGCAAAAGTAAGTGCTAGTGGAGGAACAAGCACAAGACCGGGAAATTATGAAGTGACCGCTGTCGTTTCAACTTGTTATACTCCACTAGAACAAATTAACGGCAAGGCAATACCGCAGTCAGATTTTTATGCTTTAGGTCGAACCTTGGTGCGGTTAATTACAGGTACTTCACTGATAAGCTTGTCCACAGATCAGAAAACAGGAAAACTAATTTGGAGAGATAAAGCACAGCAGATTGACAAACCTCTCGCTGACTTTATAGATGAGTTGATGGCTCCCTTGCCAGCGCAACGTCCGCAGACTACTGAATTAATTTTGCAACGGTTAGAAAAGCTACCTCAGCAAATTAAAAATTATAGGTTAGCTACTTCTAAAGTATTTAAATATAGCAAATATACATTAATAGTTTTAGGAATAATTGGGGGGATCTTTCTATCTCTACCTCTAGTAGCAAACTACCTAGTAGCCCAAGGGCGAAAGTTAGAAGCAGCAAATAATACTCAGCAGGCACAAAAGTTTTTTAACTTGGCTTTAAAGATTAGCCCTCGGAGTAATCGAACTATATCAAGTTTTTACTTTGAAAGAGGCGCTCGCAACTCCAATACTCTGAAAGCGGCGAAAAGGTATTATGAATTAGCAATAAAATATAATAATCAAGATGTAGATGCTTATAGTAATTTAGCTTATGTTTGCGAGAAATTGAACCAAGATGACTGTGCAATTAAAAATTATGAGAATTCATTCAAATTAAAGCCTGCTAGCTGGGAAGCCCGTTATGGGCTAGCCCTTTTCTATGATAATAGAGGAATGTATGATTTAGCCCAAAAGCAATATCAGTTAGCTATACAAATGAGTAGAGAGGCAATACCAGCCATCAATAATTTATCAAGGTTGAAAATTTTAGATAAAAAGTATAATTCGGCAATTGCTTTAGCTCAAGAAGGTTTAAAAGAAACTGATAATGTCAAATTAAAATCTAGTTTATACAAAAACTTAGGTTGGGCAAAATTAGAGCTAAAACGTTATGCTGAGGCAAAGGCTGATTTGGAAAAATCAACAAAGCTGGATGCCAGGACAGATGCTTACTGTTTATTAGCGCAAGCGCAAGAAGCATTAAATGAAATTAATGATGCTAGGCTGACTTGGGAGATTTGCCTGATTGCCGAGTCAAATCAGCAAGAGGTTCAAGAGTGGCGATTGCAGATATTAAAGCGTTTATTGGGAGAGTTTGTTCCCCCACCTTCGCCCTAGCTCTTTTTGAAATACCATGTTTCTTGTATGCTATTAACTTGTAAATAACTACACTACACAGGTTTTCAGGATGTTGAGTTTACAAAATCTAACAAACGGAATCAGAAAAAAAAATTCCCAGTTCAAGTTGTAGCGATCGCATCAATATCAACACTGCTTATTTCAGGCTCTAGCAGTGCATGGGGACAATCTCAACTAATAGCTTTACGCCAGTGTATTAACGCAGATGGCAAGGTAATAAGTAAAGGCGATCGCTACTTGCCACCAGGTAGTTCGCTCTGTCCTGGAGATAAAATTCACCCAGACAATGGAGCTACGGTTACAGTTATTTGCTACTTAAATCGAAAAACTAGCAACATTTTACTGAAGAAAACAACTAAACTCAGTCAAAAATTAATACTAATTTGATTTGAAAAAATTATTCACTAATTGTTGGTAGAGACAGACTTCCGTAAGCATTAGGCGAATCAAAATGAACAGCAGCACCACCTTGAGGAAAGTGTTTCCGAGCTAAATAATGGCGGATTACTTGATGAATATCGTAAGCGTAACGAGCTACTTCTGGGATATTTTCATCTCTGATTCCAGAGTTTGATTGTTTTGATGTAACTTTGATAATAGACTTGAGTGATTTTAAGGTATCAACTAATTCTTGATATTGCTCATCTGGCAAGTCAGAAAATAACAAAGCTACTTCTTCAAGTTGTCCCATGTAAATTCGAGATAGAAGTTCGCAAGCTTTTGAAATTATGTTTAATTGTTCATCATTAAGTTCTAGATTTACCATGTTTGTCCTTCTCTATGATAAATTTTTTAACACCTTTAGAAATAGAATTGTTAACAATTTTAAGTTTTTATTTCCTTAAAAATAAACTATTTGGTTTGCTTTTGATGACAGCTTTGTTAGATGTTACCCAACGAACTTGAATCAAGGTATTCTCACATCCTTATATTTTTTATATACCTCGACATTCTAAGTATTCAGTCAGTTCTGAATTCTCTAATTCCTTTAAGAAACCAGTTAATCCAAATGGACATTTACAACTTAGTGCTGTTTCTATAGAATCAGCATTTAACTGATATTCTTGACAGAGAATATCAAATATATCTTTAGTTGTTAATTCTAGATTCTTATCTAATTCCCAAAGTCTTATTTCTATTACAATTGCCAGCTTCATACATGAACAATATATCAATAATTGTTATCTAATTTTAGATTTCACTCTCGCGCGTAAACTTTTTAAACACTTTTTTTGAACACCTACTACTGCTCAAACCAGTTGAAGTTAGAACTTGCCCCGTGTTTTCGTCGGTCAGCCTCAGCACAAGCTTTGCTATAAACCTCATCCCAACCACGAAGAAAATCTTTTTCATGAGATTCTAAATCCCCATACGGTATAGCCATTTCTCGTTCTAAAGCTTGTAATAATTCTTCAAAAGTCTGAAAATATCCAGGTTCGATTGAGATTGCTTCAAAGAAACTCAACCAATTATTTTTAAATTCTTGACGCAATAGTTGCAATGCTTCAACATTCATCTTCTTCAAAGATGGAGTCAGTGACAATCTCGCCATTTTTAACTCTTGAATAAATGCCTCAATATGCTGTTTTGCTTTTTTGTATTCAGGTGCTTGCTCCTCTAGCTGCAACGATGCCAAATAGCGAGCGCAAACTTGTTGATAATCCTCAACGGTCGGTACAACTGGTGATAACGCAGCTTCCACTCGTTCTATTAGTTCAGTTGCTCCGTTGCTGTCTGGGTTTGTATTGCCAAAAAATTTTTGACGGTAAACGGCACTAAGCCTTTCTACAACAGGTTTGATCCCCTCAGCAATCCTGACGTGGGTAGTTTCGTAGGGGGCTTTGTGGCCTCGCCCTCCTTTGGCTATTGGGTCAGTCATAAACTTGTTAACAGCTTACACTCGCTAAAATATAAACTTGTTAACATCTTTTGGGATAAACCTGTTAACAATTTTTAATTTTCCCTGGAATTGAAACTAAACCGTTTAGTTTGCCCCTGGTGTCAGCTACGCTATATCTACCCGTATTTACAAGCGCACTTGTGGAATATGGGATATTACGCCAAAGAAGTTGTTTTTCTACTTTGAAGCTGATTTTTGAAGCATAAAATGGTTAATGTTTTTTGAAGCATATCATGAGCTAAAAGTTTATTTTATGATTCAAATCACATTACAAGTGGTGGCTGCGTACAAATCAAAGTATTCCATCACAAGCATTAACAGAA
>NZ_CAWUDO010000135.1:0-16783 GCF_963920935.1 Nostoc sp. CCY 9925
GTTCAAAGGTGGATGAATCCAGTTCAAAGGTGGATGAATCCAGTTCAAAGGTGGAATTAAATTGATTGAGGTTCTCTTTGAGAATAAAGGCGATCGCAATATACTGCCCAGGTAGAGGCAAATAAACCAGTGATAGAAGTAGCGATAACCGCTGCAATACCCCATCCTACTGGGCCAAGCCAATCTGCAATCTCGCAGGCGATGGCTGTAGTGGTTTTGCTAACGATATAAGCTGTACCTGTGGCAGCAAGGGTAACTAGACCTAACTCTGCCAGCATTTCCAAGATTCCCTTACTAGATAAATCCTCATGAAAATAGATTTTCCAGATAGTGGTGTACATAGCAACATCAGACGCCGTTAACACAATCTGTTTCGGAAGTTCTACGCCGGGGGTTGGGGCAGCTGAGGCAGTACCATTACCAATCGAGTAAGTGGCGATCGCTAAACCAGCTTCCAATCTTTTCTTGCCCAGATTACTCATGGTCTTATCTCCTGTAAGAGTTGCATTTACATCATCAACTTTGTAGAATCAGCTCCCTAACTAGGTTAACTGAATCTTTGGCAATGGGAGATGGGGAGATGGAGAGACGCGAGGACATGGGGACGCGGGGAAATGACTAATAACTAATAATTTCAGCCATATTTTGCTTTGAGATAGAAGAATTTGCCTTAAAATTTATGTAAGTCTCACGTACTGAATCTTATATTTATTCACTTTAAATTTCTTAAACTTTAATACAATGCCAGACGCGGAAAAGTCCCAAAACCAGCTGGCTAGTGACAAGCTGCTGTATCGGCAATTTAGTAAAAAATCAAATTATTCGTTAGTAGCCAATAAACAAGAGGGAATGATCCTTGTTTTACCTGATGGCAGAATTCAGGCTTGCAATACTGCTGTTGAGACCATTTTGGGAGTGGTAACCCAGCAGTTTGTGGGGCAAAATTTGCTCGATCCCAAATGGCAATTTATTGATGAAAATGGCTTGCCTTTGGTGTATGAAATTCACCCGGCAATGGTTGTTCTGAGGACGGGTAAACCTTGTTTGAATGTTGTGTGTGGCTTCTATAAGCCCAATGGTCAGCTAGTGTGGCTGTTATTATCTTCACAACCGCTATTTCAGGTTACAGCAACTACTCCCTACGCGATCGTCACAACTTTTTCGGATATTAGTGAATCTCAGCAGCTTGAAGTTGACGATAAATGTAGCTGTGTTGAAGATACTAAAAAAATTGAGCTAGAAGATTTTCGCCCACAGTGGGATAGTCAACGTCTGTTTCAACAAATTGCTGGCACTCTTCCAGGTATACTTTATATCTATGATGTAATCGAGCAGCGAAATTGTTACGTTAATTACGAAATTACTGAAGGTTGGGGCTACACACCAGAACAAATTCAAGCGATGGGAAGTGAGTTGTTTACCCAACTTCTACACCCTGAAGATTTAGCTAGACTCCCTAGCTATCTAGAAAAATTTAATTCTGCCGAACGGGGGGAAGTCCTGACTTTTGAATACCAAATTCGGCACGCCAATGGTGAATGGCGCTGGTTTTGTAGCTATGACACTGTGTACAGCAGAACTGCTGATGGATTAACACATCATCTTTTGGGAATCGCTTTCGATATTACAGACCGACGACGCACAGAAATTTCCCTGCGCCAAAGTAACGAAAGGTTTGAGCTAGCAGCAGCAGCAGTTAATTCTGTGATTTACGATTGGGAGATTGATAAAAATTGTGTGGAAAGAACTCAGGGTTTAACTGAGGTTTTTGGCTACACGCAACAAGAAGCTAAAGCTACTTTCGAGTGGTGGCAAGAACACATCCACCCTGATGACCAACAAATGGTCAATGACGAGTTCATCGCTAGCATGGCGAATGGAAACCGTTATAGCGTCAAATATCGGGCGCGTCACAAAGATGGTCGCTATTTGTGGGTACAAGACCAGGGGTTTGCTGTCCGGGATGCCAATGGTCTGCTAGTCAGGGTAGTTGGTGCAAGTACTGATATTACCGAACAGGAAGTTGCACTACACGATCGCCAGCAAGCTGAAACGAAGTTGCGGGAGAGTGAAGAACGGATTCGTTTAGCAACTACCGCTGCTGAAGTTGGTATGTGGTTTTTGAATCTGATCACCAACGAGTTAATTTGGACAGAGAAATGTAAGCAACTGTTTGGACTATCCCCAGAAACCGAAATTAGTTATCAGGTTTTCTTGAACTGTGTACATCCAGAAGACCGCCGATTGATTGAGGAAGCGATCGCCCGTTCTCTGGAAGAAAAAGTTGATTGTGAGGTTCAATATCGGTGCGTTTGGCCTGATGGCAGCATTCATTGGATTGATGCCAAAGGTCGCGTTTTTTATGATGCTGATGGGAAACCAGTCCGGTTAATGGGTACTGCCCAAGATATCACCCAGCGCAAACAAGCAGAAAATGATTTGCGTCAGCGCGAAACTCAACTAAGGCGGTTAGTTGATTCCAACATTATTGGCATTATATTCGCTACTCCTGACTACATTACTGAGGCGAACGAAGCTTTTTTAGAAATGATAGGTTATACGCGAGAGGAATTATTGGCAGGTAAGGTACGCAGACAAGACATCACCCCACCTGAATATCATGCTCTCGATCGCCAGGGCATAGAGCAACTTTTAACCGTTGGCGTATGTAATGCTTACGAAAAAGAATATATCCGCAAAGATGGTTCCCGCATTCCCATATTAATTGGTGGTGCTTTGGTAGAGCGATCGCCGATGTCATGGATTTGTTTTATTCTTGACCTCACCCCCAGAAAGCAATTAGAAAAAGCACTCAGACAACAAGCAGAGGAACTCAAACAAGCAAACCGCAATAAAGATGAGTTTCTGGCCATTCTTTCCCACGAATTGCGATCGCCTCTCAACCCGATTCTGGGGTGGTCATCTCTACTCAGAAGTCGCAAATTTGATGAAGATACTACCAATCGTGCCTTAGAGACCATCGAAAGAAATACTCAATTACAAATTCAATTAATTGATGAATTGCTGGATGTCTCCCGAATTATTCGCGGTAAACTAAATTTGACTTTTGCCCCTGTCAATCCAGTAGCTGTAATTGAGGCTGCATTGGAAACAGTCCGGTTAATCGCCCAAACCAAATCCATCCAAATAAAAACCCAGTTTGACCCGAATGTAAGTAAAGTCTCTGGTGATTTTTATCGCTTACAGCAAATTGTGGGAAATTTACTCTCCAACGCAGTCAAATTTACTCCTGATCGTGGAACAGTAGAAGTTAGCCTTTCATTAAGTCATGATTTGACTTCTGACTGGGCAATAATTCAGGTCAAAGATACAGGTCAAGGTATTTCACCCGAATTCCTACCCCACGTGTTTGAATATTTTCGGCAAGCCGATAGCAGCACAACCAGGAAATTTGGTGGGCTGGGACTGGGATTAGCAATCGTTCGCCACCTAGTGGAGTTGCATGGTGGAAGTGCCATGGCCGATAGTCCAGGAATTGGACAGGGGTCTATTTTTACCGTCAGACTACCTGTGATGAAAGAAACTGGGGGAGCAAGGGAAGCAGGGGGAGTAGCGGGAGCAAGAGAAAAATTTAACTTTTCAATGCTGAATGGACTACGGATATTAATTGTTGATGATGATGCTGATACTAGGGAGTTTGTGTCTTTCTTGCTACAACAAAATGGAGCGGTGATCGCTGTTGCTGCATCGGCAACAGAAGCCCTAGTTGCCATCGCACAGAATGTACCTGATTTATTAATCAGCGATTTAGCAATGCCTGAAATCGATGGCTATGGTTTGATGAAGCAAATCAGAGCAATGCCAAAAGACCAGGGTGGAGAAATTCCGGCGATCGCTCTGACGGCTTATGTTGGAGAAAGCGATCGAAACCGAGTTTTGGCAGCTGGCTTTGAAAAACACGTTGCCAAACCAGTACAACCAGTTGAACTACTGACCTCAATTGCAGATTTGCTCAAGCAAAAATTGTAATCAGCTGTTCCACATCTAGCTTGCATATCTAAATTTGATAAAAGTCTTGTGGGGTAGGCATCTTGCCCGCCCTAATTATGCAATTTAAATGTGCAGCAGCTTATTACATACTATCTTTTTCTGCATTCCCAGCCTCTGGCTCTTGATCTGGGCGTTCTGTGGCAGGAGGATAATCAACAAATTCTTGGGTTCTGGTGGTATTTGTAGTAACACCTTCTAGCAAAACGTCTTCAGGGTCAACTGATTTGTCCGCAGCAGAACCATTAATCTGACCTGGTGCGTTAACGTTGGGTTTATCAGAAGTACCTTTATGACTTGCATGACCGCTTGGCATAGCTATTTCCTCAAATATCGAAAGGTAAATCAAATCTCCCTTCAGCCTAAACTCGTTGGTTATCAGCAATACACTATCAGAAGGCTTAAATCTTAATCGGCTCAACTATGACCAAGAAAGATTTATATCATGTCTGGGTAATTAGTTATGATGCCTATATTCCCGCATGGGTTCGTAAAAGCCCCACATCAAGATACTTTCTGCCTGTTCCCTGCTATATTTGTCAAGTTAAACTTTAGTTTCAAGGCAAGCGAAGCTAGGCAAACTTCTGCCACAGTCTACTAGTAAAGTTTTGCTAAAAGTGCTACATGTAAATGATTAGTAGCTTGAGAAATACACATGAAAATCGCTGGTATTCATCATGTAGCGATAATTTGTTCTGACTACGATCGCTCGAAAAAATTTTATGTCGAAACTTTAGGTTTTTCAATTATTGCAGAGACTTTTCGTACCGAAAGAAATTCTTATAAATTAGATTTACAAGTTGGAGAAAATGCTCAAATAGAGTTATTCTCCTTCCCAAACCCTCCACAACGATTTAGCCGTCCAGAGGCTTGTGGCTTAAGGCATTTGGCTTTTAAAGTTGATGATGTTGAGCAAAGTATTAATTACTTAAAATCCCAAGGTGTGGAAACAGAAGATATCAGAATTGACGAACTGACAGGTAAGAAATTTGCTTTTTTCAAAGACCCAGATAATTTGCCGTTAGAGATTTATGAAAGTTGAGGTTCACTATGCTCATCAGGGAATATAGAGTATCTGATACCAAAGCAATCATGAAATTGTTTCACGATACAATTCATCAAATCAATATTGGCGACTATAGTCAAGAACAAGTCGATGCTTGGGCACCAAAAAATATGGATTATGAAGTTTGGCACAAAAGATTACAAGCCAAGCTTCCTTACATTGCTGAAGATAATGGTGAGATAGTTGGGTTTGGAGAATTAGAAGCAGATGGTCACATTGATTGTTTTTATTGTCATAGCAAATACCAAAGAAAAGGTATTGGCTCAAAACTCTTAAATCATCTAGAAAATACCGCAAAATCACAAGGAATTAAACGGCTGTATACAGAAGCGAGTATTACTGCAAAGCCATTTTTTGAAAATAAGGGATTTAATGTAGTCAAGGAACAGCAAGTAGAACGGCGAGGAGTTTGGTTTAAAAACTATGTAATGGAAAAATATTTGTAAATTTGTAGTAAGAAAATAGTCGTTTTTCGATAAGTGATTATTTTTGATTATCATAAACAATACTGGATTTTTTAATTAATAAAATTTTGATACTAATTTAAAATATTTATTTTTAAGATAACTAATAGCAATTGGAAAAAATAATGCTACAAATAGACCATTTGTAGAGACGCGATGAATCGCGTCTTAACCCAAAGATGTGTTGTAATTATTAATTGGATTAATATAAATTTTTAGACATAATTACATAACTTTTGTCTGAAAAGTTGATTAGTTGATGTTGCAATTTATCAGAGCATACTCCATAATAAAAATGACTATTGAGCTATTTACAAGTTCGCTGTCTGCCGACTTGTTTTTTATTTTTATCAACCCCAAATAAGACTAAGACCGTAGTCTTAGGCAAAAAATATAACGTACTACTATGGATAATAATTATGTCATTCAGGTTCTGAATTCTTATTTTATTGAGCAGACTTTAGATTATGCTGGCTATTTATGTCAAACCTGATAAAAATTATTTTGCTCTGTAAATTAATTGCTATTAATCGACATATTAACCTAGCTGTACTAATTATAATAATATTAATAAATAATTTAATATCCAATAAAGTAGAAGCAAAAAACAATCCAAGCAAAAGTTTAATAAAATATTTAAATTCCCCTGCATCTAATAGAAAAATAGCACTTGAATATGATTCCAAAAAATCTGCTAAAGACAAATTAAAAAATGTAGTTATTACACAAGTATTTACTCAAATTCCAACTAACGTTTTACCAACTATTAATCCCAGTCTACCAGAACTAATCTATCCCTTCCAATCACCAGAGTCTAGTCTTGAGCAAAATAATACCATAGACCCAATTACTCCAAATCAGCAAAACGGCAATCCAGTTTTGAAAAAAAAACTTTAGAGTTATTGATATTTAATTCCTTAACTAATAGTGCTAATAAATATCCTTGGATAATTAATCCTACAGATAACTTTACTTTTTCACCTGCAAATTTTAATCCTCTTCAAGGTGAAAACTATACTGATTTTATTGTGAAATCTGCTAGAGATGAACCAATAGTTAATCGTTTTACCTTTGCAAATTTTCCTAGTGAAGATCAATTGTATTGGTTACTACCTGGTAATCGTATTGTCCTGGAGACTCAAGGATGGCAAGGTGGAATTTTGAACCAAGGGCAATCAACAGAAATTGAAAACAGACAATCGATTAGGTTAACTCAGAAACTTTGGGGAATGCAAGCAGTTTCGTCTATTCCTCAATCATTTAAACAACTAACAGGAGAAATTGATAATAACCAATTGTCCATTCAATCCATTGGAGCTGAGGTTATTAATCCGCCGGGTTCTCCCACACCTAAAATTACGATCAATAGTGGAGATAGTAATTCTTTAATTTCCAACATTGGGACTGCTTCAACCTACAATCCTAAAGGTGGTGGTTCTTTATTTAGATTTTTAGATGCAGATAATACTCCTTTAATTCTACAATCATTTCCTACTAGTAATTTACAACCATTATTAGAAGCTGGAAACATCACTCTAGGCACAATAATTTCCCAAGAAACTTTAGAAAAAATCGGGTTTTATTGGGGTAATCCTTTAACAGATCAAAAAACTCGATTTCAACCTAAAATAACATCTCTACCAGGTATAAAAATTGGTCAAGGAAGTAAATTTGATAATTCGGATTTGCTAAATTTATTGATAAATCCTTTTATTAGTGAAAGACAACGTGATTTGTCTTATCTAAATTCGTTATATTGGGTTCCTTTAGGTGAAAAAAAAACTACTATTGGAGTGAGTAATAAACAAGATGACTATGACTGGCAGAGAGTTTACTTTAGTCGCTCTCATAATCGAACTCTATTACAATACGATCCTGTAAAAATTCAGGCAACTTATACTAATGTTTTTAGCAATCCTGGTATTTCCCTATCTTTATCAGTCAATGAACTAAAAATAGATGAATTACAAACTGCTAATACGACACTAGGAACGCTGATGGGAGGACTTTTTGAGTTAATTCATCCTCCACAGCTAGAACAAAGTTTGCAGGAAGCTAAAAAGCGATTATCTCAACAAGAGAATTTTGCTGCTTTAAATACAAAATCGACACCAGAGCAAATCAGAAAACTTAACCAATTACTCAACAGAACACTTTTATTAGGTAATCGCATCAGTAGCTTAGAACAGGTTTCTGGAACATTCACCTTCCCAAGTAAAATTACACTTAATAATTCTAGTATTTTACAAATCCGCAGCGGAAATCATCAGCGAGTAGTTCAGTTTATAGATGGAAATCGTACTTGGAGACAAAATAGTGAAACCTTTATTTCTAAAGCAGACCTTTCCAATAATAGTTTTGGACCTTTGACATTTATTGGTGTACCTGTTCCTTTAGAACAAACATCTATTCGTCCCAAAAACCGTTCATCAGCTGCACAAGTAACTTTAACTAATGCTGATGGCAAGAAGTTTGTGCAAAACTGGAGTTCAGCGGATATGACACAGGTGCCAATGAATATTCGTTCCTTTGGTCTGGCTTTTGACAATATTGAATTAAGTCAAATTGGCCAAATAATTACTCAATTGCAGGCCTTTAATGGATATCTATCTTTACCGACACTAGAATTTTTATGGGCGGGTTCTTCAGGTGACTGGAATTACAGTATGAATTCAGGTGTCTGGTTTAACTTGAATGGAGACTCTGCATTTAATGTTACAAATAATAATTTGGGGCTTTGGGAGCCAACATTGGGTATTTATGTTAATGGCGGATTAACTTATATAAATACCCATGCAAAATTTGATGCTGATGGAAAAATTCAAGCAATTACTAGCCACATTCCGGCTTTACGCTTTTCTTGGAATAGTGCAGCAAATTCCCAAAATCCTGCTTATTTAAATCTGAGCTACTTTTTTTCTCATCAAGATAAGAATTTAAACTATTCTTTGGCTCCAGCGCTTATATTTATTGAAAATAAAGGCAATTTGAGACCAGCAGGATTTTTACAAGGTAATTTATTACTACATACAGGTTTAGAGTTCAATAGTTTTGTAGAATTCAGTGATAAATTTTTTTTCACATTAGAAGGAATTCAAAGGATAAATCAAAATTGGTCTTTTGGAGCTTATGTGCAAAATTTTAGAGATATTAATCAAGGTATAAAGACTCGCACTAATGATTTATCCTATGGGTTATTAATTAAGCATGGTTCTTCTAGTGGTACTTTTTGGGAATCTCGCCTTGGTATGAGTGGAGATAACTTTGAAGTTCGTTTTGAAGGAGGTTGGCGATTTTAACTTATACTTGGACATCGTATTAAAGTAGACCGGGACTAGCAGCTCTGATAATTGCTGTATATTCATCCAGTGTCAGGTTACCGTACCTTAATCTATCAGCTACAACTGACAGAACATCATCTTCCCCATATGATTCTGGGATTGGTAGTGTCGGCCCGCCAAAAAGCACTATCGTTGGGATTGACACATGAGTAATGGGGTCCATATATATAGATCCTGTAACTATGTACGTACCGTTACCATCAACTCCTGCTAAATAAGTCCCTTCCGGAGAAACTTTTTGGGCAGCAATAGAGGTGATGTAAGCACTAGGAGTAATATATGTTATTACACCCGAAAATCCACCTTGTTCTACTGTAAAGGTAGGTACTGGTGGTATTGTTACTGCATCTTGTGCTAATGCTGGAGTAAATTTAAAAGTCGCAAAGCTAATAAAACTCGTAAGACAGAGACTAGCTCTTAAAATAATACCAGCATATTGGGAAAGTAAATTCATCTTAGGAAATCCTTGATTTTTAGGACTTAATGTTTTTGCTGGATGTGGTTTCTGCAACTTATAAAAATTGGATTTTATAAATAGCTCTCAAGCTCTAACAATTATCTGTGATCATATTATGAAATTTCAATACAACCATTGAAATTTAAAAGACATAAAACATCAATTTTTTAACTGGTTTTGGAAAAATATAGACTTAATTGTAGCTGTGGTTGAATGCCTAAATAATGATATAAAATCTGGATATAGAACTAGTATTTGATTTTTGAAATTACTCGTAGAGGCAGGGAACAGGCAATAGGCAATAGGCAATAGTGAAGAAGGGTATTATTAAAGTAGCAATACTTCTGTTAACAAGTGGTCATGAGCGATCGCCATACTATACGTGATTAAAAAATCTCAGAGTTAGAGAACAGGTCTTAGAGTTAAATATTTCGTTGGTCAAATAAATAATCGGTGCAGTCAAGCTGCACCGATCGCTAAATTTCACTTGAATTGAACATCCCATTCTTTCACGCTAATGCTGAAGCTTGGGGTTTAGCAAAAATCATCCGTCCTGCTGTGGTTTGCAAAGCACTGGTGACTACTACCCGCAGTTCACCACCCACATAACTACTACCTTCTTCAACGACTACCATTGTGCCATCATCTAGGTAGCCAATGCCTTGACTTGGTTCTTTACCTTCTTTGAGAATCTTCAAATCTAGATTGTCGCCAGGTAAATAACTGGGACGGACGGCGTTCACCAAATCATTGACATTTAAAACAGGTACTTTCTGAACGCTGGCAACTTTAGATAAGTTGTAGTCATTGGTTAGCAGTGTACCGCTGATTTCTTGGGCAAAACGGACTAATTTAGCATCAACTGTGGCAATATCTTCGTAATCCACTGGGTTGATGAGGATGCGATCGGGGTAAGTTTCTTTAATGCGGTTGAGAATTTCTAGTCCTCGCCTTCCCCGCACCCGCTTTTGGTCTTTGCTAGCATCAGCTACTTGTTGGAGTTCTTGCAAGACAAACTGCGGTACGAGAATTTGTCCTTCCAGAAAGCCTGTTTCTAGTAGTGCTTCAATGCGACCATCAATAATGCAGCTAGTATCTAAAACTTTAGTATTGGCGGGTTTTAGCGTGCCTTCCACAACCATCGATTCTACAGTGCTGGGATTAATAAACCGCAATAAGCCTCGTCCGTGAGTATCTGCTAAATTCATGCCAGTGACAGCAAGGATAATGCTGCCAACAACTGCCACCAATGGCTTAATAAATCCGAAATCGGCGGGGATGGGTAACAAAAATAACGGTGCTAGCATGAGGTTCGCTAGCAATAGCCCAATCACTAAACCAATGGCACGAGTTAAGATCACTTCTAGAGGCATTTCTTTGACTTGTGACTCTAGGCGACGATATGTCGTCTGGAAACTTAACCCGATCGCACCACCAATAATGGCAGCAAAAACGGCAATAATTAAACGTAAAGCTTCGACATTTGTTACCTTATCTAAGGTGCCATTAGGTAGTAGTTCTATACTGTAGAACCCTATCCCCGATGCTGCCAGGATAAATGAAAAAATGATAATGGCGTCAAGCATGGTTATCTTGTTTTCCTACAACTGTGTTAACCGATAAAGTTAAGTATTTTTTATTTCATCGGTAAGTAGAGACTATCAATATTGACTTACACTAAGGGTTTAGGCAAACAATATCTGCAATTATTATAACCAAAGGGTTTTATCTTCATATTTTTCATTGTTTCGTTGTAAAACGATAAAAAATTGTAAACAAACTACTTATTTTCACGTTATCTAATTCGCAATTAGGCTAACTTATATTCTTTCTTAAAATGAGTCAAAAATTTGATGTTTCTGGAATTGTGAGTTCTGCTTATGTACATATTCCCTTTTGCAGACGGCGGTGTTTTTATTGTGATTTCCCGGTGTCTGTTGTCGGCGATCGCTTGCGGGGCGAAACATCTGGTACTATCTCCCAATATGTTGACGTGCTATGTCAAGAAATCGCCATCACGCCAGCATTTGGTCAACCCCTAAAGACAATTTTCTTCGGTGGTGGTACTCCTTCGCTGCTATCAATAAACCAGTTACAACGTATATTGACACAGCTAGAGCAACGTTTTGGTATCGCTTCTGGAGTAGAAATTTCAATGGAAATGGACCCAGCTACCTTTAATTTAGAACATTTAGCAGGTTATCGTAGTGCAGGCGTCAACCGCATCAGTTTGGGCGTACAAGCCTTTAGTCAAGAATTATTGCAAGTTGCGGGGCGATCGCACTCGGTTGATGATATTTTTGTAGCTATAGATTTAATCCACCAAGTCGAGATTCCCGAATTTAGCTTAGACTTAATTTCTGGGTTGCCGCATCAGTCTTTGGAGCGATGGCGGGATTCTTTAAACAAAGCGGTGGCAGTTTTACCCACTCACATATCTATCTACGATCTTACCATCGAACCAGGTACAGCCTTTGGACGTTACTACAAACCGGGTGACAGTCCTTTGCCGACGGATGAAACTACAGTCAAAATGTACGAAATGGCGCAGCGGGTTTTGACTGATGCAGGTTATGAACATTACGAAATTTCTAATTATGCTCAGCCTGGTCATCAATGTCGGCATAATCGAGTGTATTGGGAAAACCGCCCTTATTATGGTTTTGGCATGGGTGCGGCGAGTTATATTCAGGGAAAACGCTTCACTCGTCCGCGTAAAACTAAAGAATACTACCAATGGGTGCAAGCTGGTGCTGCGATTGATTGTCAAGTGACTCCCCCAAAGGAAGTATTGTTAGAAACATTAATGTTGGGGTTGCGTTTAGCGGAGGGTGTAAATTTGGCAGCATTTGGGCAAGAGAAGGTAGAAGAAATTTGTCGGTATTTGCGATCGTATTTTGATAAAGGCTGGGTGGAAGTTGCAGGAGAAAGGTTGCGTTTGACCGATCCCCAAGGATTTTTGTTTTCTAATGTGGTTTTAGCAGAGTTATTTGAAAAATTGGGGTAATGAAATACATAGTAAGGAGTAGAGACGCGATTAATCGCGTCTACAAGAGTAAGAAGTTATTCTCCTTGTCCCCCTTGTCTCCTTTGCCCCTCCAGCTCACACTCCCCTAAAAAAAACTAATTATTTATGCAAAAAGATCGAGTTAAAAAAGCTGTGATTCCAGTAGCCGGTTTTGGGACTCGTTTGTTTCCAGCTACGAAAGTTATTAAAAAAGAACTTTTCCCAATTATCGATGGAGATGGTAGGGCAAAACCTGTGATTCTGGCAATTATTGAAGAGGCGATTAGTGCTGGAATTACAGAAGTGGGAATAGTCGTACAGCCAGATGACAAAGAAATATTTGAAAACTTATTAAAAAAACCACCCAAAAAAGAACTTTTAGCTAAACTTTCACCAGAAAATCAAGAATATAGCCGATATTTACAAGATTTAGGTAGCAAAATTACTATCTTATTGCAAGAGGAGCAATTAGGCTACGGTCATGCGGTATTTTGCGCTAAGGATTGGGTGGAAAATGAGCCATTTCTGTTAATGTTGGGCGACCATATTTATGCATCTAATTCGGAAAAACCTTGTGCTAGTCAAGTTTTAGATGTTTACGAACAAGTTAATCAAAGTATTGTTAGCTTAACTGCAATGTCCGCAGAAATTATTCATAAAGCAGGGTGTGTAACAGGAGTTTGGCATGAGTTCAACTCGATTCTCAAAGTTACGCAACTGTATGAAAAACCGACAATTGAATACGCACAAAGTAATTTGCGGGTCGAAGGTATGCCAGAAAATCAGTTTTTATGTATATTTGGCTTATATTTATTGACACCAAAAATTTTTGATTTTCTAGCAGAACATATTAATCAAAATTTCCGAGAAAGAGGTGAATTTCAGTTAACATCCTGTTTAGAGAGGTTACGCCAGGAAGAAGGAATGACAGGATATGTTGTTAAAGGTAAGTGTTTTGATACAGGTCTACCAGATACTTATCGCCAAACAATGATTGATTTTAAAAATGTTTTATAAGCTCACAATTTATTGATATGTTTTCCCAAATCAGTTCTAAAATTCATTTCATATATTCCCAGCAACCCTGCTGCAAGTAGCAAAGGTAAAAAATAGTATACTCCGCGATAAGCTAACAGTGAACCCAGAACTGCTACTGCCGAAATTTTGGATGAGAGAAACAGCAATACTACAGTTTCAAAGACACCCAAACCGCCAGGAATATTACTAACAACACCTGCAAACATTGCTAGTAAATAAATTGCTAATAAGTCTAGATAAGACAAGGATGTATTACTAGGAAGTAGCACATAAAGAACTGCCGCAGCCAAAATCCAGTCAAGGCTAGAAATTGCAATTTGAGCTAGGGATATTGGCAGGGGAGGAAAGCGAAATTCTTGCTGATGAATAATTAATGGTTGTTTAATTAAAATACTTCCCAACAAGTATATAGTAATCAACAATAGAAAAATTATCCCGATGGGACGTACTGTTGTAAAAGGCAAATGGAGTTGTGTAGGAATTGTTAAAGGGTTGGTAATAAATGTTAATCCAGCAATGGCAAACATTCCCAGCCAAAAAGTGAAATTAGCGAAAGCAATAATTTGAGCGATCGCCACTGCTGACATTCCCCAATTAGCATAAAATCGATAACGGATAGCACTACCAGTTAGTAAAGCAAAACCTATCGTATTGCTAAATGTAGAGCTAATAAAGTTAGTGAAAGCTATCTTATTCCAGCTTAGGGAACGATTAATGTAGTTAAAACCCAAAATATCATAGCCAATCATCACTAGATAGCCAAAAGCTGTCAGCCAAATTCCCCAGCTTAAGCGAGTTTTAGGAATTGCTGCTAAAGAGTTGAGGATATCACGATAATTATACTCATGTAATTCGTGAGCGATCGCCCATGAAGAAAGCAGCAGCAACAACAAGCCAAACAAAGAACTGAAATTAATTCGCGGCTTTTTGCACATCCTCAAGAAATTTATCCTAACTCTTGATTTTTAACTTACAACCAGTCGTACAGTTTCCATCGTGTTGACACAACATTGACAAATTACTTGCGTAAACTTTTGATTGCTAGCACTAACTGTCCAATGTCCTTTAAAGATGAACTACGAAAAATCAAAAATGTTCTTGCTACTTTCAGTATTAACCCTAGTTAGCTGTAATTTATCCCAAAGTGTCGTCGCCAAACCACCGCAACAACAAAACTTACAAACAACGCCTTCCTCTCTTCCATCACAGCCGAATGCTAGCAACTTGGCTACTCCCCTCAGCTATAAAATTGAAACTTACGATAGTCAAGTTATGGGTGCAAATCGTACCTATGGCGTTTCTTTACCCCCTGACTATGAACAAAACCCAAAACGCAGCTATCCTGTAATTTTTCTTCTCCACGGTGGACATGGTAATGCTACAGATTGGTTTGTTCCAAATAAGGGGCAAGCTCTCAAAACTGTCAAACAACTTTATACTACAGGTAAGTTACCGCCGAGCATAATTATTACACCAGATGGTAACGACAAACGCGGCTCTAGTCCCTACCGAGATCCTGAATATATCGATGGTCCAAACGGTAAAGTCTCCACAGCCTTGGGAGATGAATTAGTAAAAGTTGTACAAAGTCGTTATCGTACACTTAAAAATCCAGATTTTTGGGCAATAGGTGGTTTATCTTCTGGTGGCTGGGGTGCAGTTAATGGTGCAGTTAATGTGGGATTACACAATCTGAATCATTTCTCAGTTTTATTTAGTCATAGTGGTTATTTTCAAGATAAAAGCGGGCCGACAAATAGCCCAATAATTTATATCAAAACTATTCCGCTACAAGCCCAAAAAAGGTTGAGAATCTACCTCGATTCAGGTAGGTCAGATATTCAAGAAATTGAGGAAGCTAAACAATTTACTAAAGTACTGAACAAACTAAAAATTTATTATCTATTTCGTGAGTTTCCTGGCAGTCATACTTGGCAATATTGGCGGGAACATTTAATCGATTCTTTGACATTTGTAGGCGAACAATTCAGATTTTCAGAGATTAGGAATGGGAAATAGGGAGTAGGGAAAACAAATTTTAATTGCTCCTGGGATCGTAATTCATCGATGCCATTGGCATAGCGTTAATGGAAGACATGGAAAGACTAAAACAACTGCTTTCTTTCCAAAGACCTAGTTTGATACTCCATGCGGTAGAAGTTGCCTTAGCTTCTCTTTGCCAGCATGTAGAGGAGTTTGTGTAGAACAAATTAATCCGTACACCTGGAAAAGATTGATTCCCTACTCTCTAGTACCGCCGTGAAATCAAAAGTATTATGCAATAGGCTTTTTAGGGATTTTAAATGCTTACAACTAGTCGTAAAGTTTCCATTGTGTTGACACAAGATTGATATATGAATTGGCTAAGCTTTTGAAATAAAGGACTAGTACTGCTAGGGAAAATTTCAAAAAATTCTATATGAAGATTCCTAAATTTTTAATTAGCTTGGTAGGAGCGATCGCACTCCTCACCACCGTTGCTTATTATTATGTATTTATCTTAGCTGCGCCACAACTAGACCCGCCCGAAGAAGAAGCAAATACTGGGCTAAAGTTTCTATTAGCAAGCTTCTACTCTCAAGCGATGGGCGCAGTCCGCAACTATGGCGTAATTTTACCTCCTAACTATAATAAAAATCAGCAAAAGCACTACCCCGTGATATTCTTATTACATGGAGGGCATGATAATGCTCGCGCTTTTGCTGATAAATATGCAATTTTAGATGTGTTGCATGAACTTTATCAAACTAAAAAATTACCGCCATCGATTGTAATTACACCTGATGGTAATGATAATCGCGGTTCGAGTCCTTTGTACGATCCTGATTATTTTGATGGGCCAAATGGCAAAATCGGAACTTTAATTGGTTCGGAATTAGTACAAGTTGTCAAGTCACGCTACCGTACTTTACAAGAACCGCAATTTTGGGCGCTTGGAGGTATATCTTCTGGGGGATGGGGAGCTTTTAATATAGGGTTACGCTATCTCAACAACTTCCATATTTTGTTTAGCCATAGCGGTTACTTTACTGATAGTAGCGGTTCACAAAATAGTCCTCAAAAAATTGTGCAACAGCTATCACCTCAAGATAGAAAGCAATTGCGTGTTTACCTAGATGCGGGTGTAAATGATATTGATTTACTAGCTTCTACCAAAGCCTTCAATGAAACCTTAAATAAGTTAGGCATTGTTCATGTATTTCATGCTTTTCCTGGAGGTCATGGTTTATCTGGTGCGAATGTCGGCTGGAACTACTTCCACAAACATCTCAAAAATTCCCTTTCCTATGTAGGAGAACAGTTTAAAAAAGTCGGTATTACCAGTTAAGAATTTTAAGCCAAAAACCAATGACTAATGACTAATGACTAATGACTAATGACTAATGACTAATGACTAATGAC